>NZ_CDLUDY010000038.1:0-10294 GCF_975968855.1 Petrachloros mirabilis | reverse complement strand
CGCCGCTACTTGCTTCGATTGCGCCACCCTCTACTCTTTTCTCCGGCCTCAGCGAACCCAACGTGGGAAAGGCGACTCGTCAGCGTATTGTACTTTTTCTCATGGATTGGGTCTATCGATGTATGAGGCGAGGGGAGATCAGGCCGCGCGCTTGCCTCGCCACTTTGTGGCGGGCGGGGAGAAGGGTTGGATGGCGTGGCGTCTGTGGGGAAATGGTTCCTGACACCTTTTCTTCCGTACAAAATTGCTGTTCCAATGATTGGGCTAGGAATCGGGAAGCAACTTTCCTGGCTAAAGCAGCGCTCGCCAGCTAGGAACTAATTTGCAATTTCCGAACAAATAATCTCTTCCGCCTGGGGCGCTGGAGGGCTAAGCCTGGTTGTGCCCTGCTCTTCCTGGAAAGTAGCCTGTCCCCTTTTCTTCTCCGTTGATCGAGTTTTAGGGCGTTCCTAGAGCAAGACTTGTGAGTTCAGGAGAATGAAGCAACTCGTATCCAAGTTGCCGCAACGAAACCAGATGGGCACCTTGTATTGGTGCTTCAGTTCGTTGCCCTTGTGTCTGGTAGACAAATGACCCGACTGCGCCATCTCGCGCAAGTGCTTGGTACTCCTTGGTAAGCTTCGCATCCACGTGCGCCCCACCGTCTTTATTTGCCGCTGCAAGCACGATGTCTTTCCTTGTTATCCTTTGGTGGTCCAGCACCATGCCGACCATGTTCCACCAGTCAAATACTGGGATGGATCGATAAAGTTTTGGTGGGCCATTCCCAAGCTGTGGGAAATACTCCGATCGCCCCCCCTCCTATTCGCATCATTCCAAGTCCTATGTACATGATCACGTTGGGAGGCGCTCCCGGTTTCGTTGATAGTAGATGAATGCTTGTTGCCTTAAGATGCTTCAGCAGCGAAGTTGATGCAGTAGTATCGTGAACAAGGACTCGAATGATTGTCGCAATGCGGATAGCCTCGTCCTTGTTACCCTCATCGTAGCTTTCGCACGAGCGCTCCAAAAATCCCAACTGCCTTCGAAGGTGACTATGGGTGACTATGATAGTTGACGGCGGTCGTCATGGCCATGCCACTTTCAAAAATAAGGAGGTTGGGCTGAATAAATTGCGATACATTCTAAATTAATTAGCGGAGGCATTTTACTTTCTTGGAGTGGGTGGGTCTATGACTCGGTGGGAGAGCCTGGCTATCTGAGCGTCCATAGGGCCTTGTGTTTCTGCTGTGGCCGAGGTCGCGCGTCCTGCTCCTGGCAGGTGGCCGCGATGTTCGCCGTTCCATTCAATGTTCACTTCGAATGGAACAAGTTTCGTGGCCAAGCGAGAGCGAGGTTAACAGCAGCCAACAAGGCCCTGGCTTGAGCGAAGGTAGCCAGGCCCTCCCTAGCCCCGCTTGCATATCCTTCTCCACCCCCCTTACAATAATCTCACTTTGGGCTAACCCATCGTCTTTCTTATTAGTTTTCTGAGTTTAAGAGAAGGGTCAGGCCGGAATGAAAATCGAGTATTCGAAGGGTGAGCGGGCTTCTAAAGAGCTCATCCTGTTGAATCGCCAGAGTTTCGAAGCCACCAGCGGCCGGAAGATGAAGGTCTTATTGATCTTCCCGCCCGACTGGTTCCCCAGCGAGCCGTACCTCTCCCTTCCCTCTCTCACCTCCGTCCTCCGCCAGGCCGGCCACCAGGTCGTCCAAAAAGACATCAATCTGGAGATGTGGGACTGGTACTTCAGCGAAGACTTTTTGAAGAAAGTTCTGCGCCGGGTGCCACAGCAGCTCGACCGGCTGCGGAAGGCCTCCAGGAATCGGGAACTGAGCGACGCCGAGATGGAATTGCAGATGGCGCTCTGCGATGTGTCCCGCCAGAAGATCGATGAGCTCATCAAAAAAGCGGAGAAGGCGAAGGCGATCGTCCGCGGAGAAACATTTTACGATATCGACAAGTTAGAGTGGGCGATTCAAGTCTTCCGTGAAGTTACTTCCGTCATCTCGATGGTCTATGCTCCGGCGCGGATCTGCATGCCGCCGATGGAGACCGATCTCTCCTACAAGGTCTATGTCTCCTCCGAAATCATCGACGCGGTGAACGACGAGCAGGTGAACATCTACCGCGACGTGTTCAATCAATTAGTCAAGCCGGTGATCGAGGCCGAGAAACCCGACGTCATCGGGATTTCGATCGTGCTCCAACAGCAGATGTTCTCCACCATGACGTTCTGTTCCCTGATCAAGGAGCAGTTCCCCCACATCCACATCACGATCGGCGGCAATACGGTGACGCGCCTGCGCGACGTGCTGCCCCGTTCGCCGCTGTTCCAGTACTTCGACAGCGCCGTGGTCTATGAAGGTGAAACAGCCTTCGTTCAATTGGTTTCGGCGGTGGGGGCGAAGCGGAGCCTAGCTGAGGTGCCCAACACCATCTATAAGGACGAGACCGGTGTGCATGAATCGACGACGAGCTATGCGGAAGACATGCACCAGCTCCCGCCGCCGGATTTCGACGGATTGCCGTTGGAAAAGTATTTCGTGCCGGTCAAAACGCTGCCCTATCTCGCGACGCGCGGTTGCTACTGGGGCCGATGCGAGTTCTGCGACCATGGCGAGGGTTATACGGCCGGTTACCGGTCGAAGAAAATTCAGGACGTGCTGGCGGAGATCAAGCACCTGCGCGACAAGTACGGATGCCAGCATTTTCACTTCACCGACGAATCTTATCCGCCGGCCCTGTTCAGAAAACTCGCGCGCGGCCTGGTCGAAAGCAACATGGGCATCTACTGGACGACGCACATGCGGTTTGAGAAGAGTCTGTTGGAAGATGCCGTCTGGCAGGATGCGAAGGAGTCTGGCTGCCGCTATCTGCACTTCGGTTATGAGTCCGGCGTCGAGCGGGTGCTGCAACTGATGGACAAGGCGACGACGACCGCCATCATGACCGAGCATCTCAAACGCACGGCGGAGGCGGGTATCTGGAACCACTGCATGGGCTTCTTCGGTTTCCCGGGCGAGACGAAGGAGGAGGCCTGGCAATCGGTGCAATTTCTAGAGGCGAACAAGGACTATGTGCATTCGCTGGGGTTCGGCACCTTCGATCTGGGCCGGCACAACCCAGTGGCGAAGCATCCGGAGAAGTGGGGCGTCACGGCCTACAAGAACCCGGACTGGGACCTGGCGCTGGACTACTACTACACCGTGAAGAACGGGATGAGCATCGAAGAGGCCGAACGGGTGTTCCAGGAATTCGAACGGAACCACAATCCCGGTTGGGATCTACGGCTGTATATTCGCGAGTACATATTCCTCTATATTTGTAAGTTCGGGCTTCAGAAGTTACCGGATTTGCAGTATCAGGCCATGAAGACGGCGGGTGTCACGCCCACACTCGCGGGAAAGATGTAAGCAGGATGTTGAAAAAGGCTTCTAGCGGCGTTTCGCGGCCTTGTTGGGAAAAGTCGCGTCTCGGCGCGATGGGGTGGGCGGGTGAGACTGGCGACCTTTTTGAACATCCTGAAAGAGGACGTGTAAACACACGACTATGAGTAGCAGCGGACTCGTACAAATCGACGGCCTGTCTCCGATCAAGAAAGAGGATCGGAAGAAGAGCAAAGTGATGCTGCTGTTCCCGCCTGAGTGGGTGCCGACGGCGCCTTATCTGGCGCTGCCGTCGCTGAGCGCCGTGTTGCGCGAGGCGGGGCATACGGTTGTCCAGCGCGACATCAACATCGAGATGTACGACCATTTCTTCTCGATGGATTTCCTGATCTGGCTCAAGGGCCGGCAGCAGATGCAGCTCAAGGCGCTTGAAGATCTGGAACGGCGCGGGGCACTGACGGAAAAGGACGCGGGCCACAAGGCTCTGCTTGAGCAGATGGCCGAAGTTGACGTGTTCGATCTGGCGGCACGGGCTGAAGAAGCCAAGCAGGTCGTGCGCGGCGAGCGCTTCTACGATGCCGACAAATTGGAATGGGCGCTGAATACGTTCCGCGAAGTAATGCAGTACATCTCCGCCGCCTACTTCCCGGCCTCGCTCGTCTTCTATCCGATGGAGAGCAACCTGGGCTACCGTCCGGGCGTTTCGAAAGAGGTCTTCGCCTGCCTCGACGACGAGCAGGTGAACGTGTACCGCGACATCTGCAACCAGCTGGTGCTGCCTGCGGTCGCCAAGGAAAAGCCGGACGTGGTGGGTGTCTCGATCGGCACTCAGATGCAGCTTCTGGCGGGACTCACGTTTTGCAAGATGATCAAGGAGACCTTCCCGAACGTCCATGTTGTGGTCGGCGGGAACGTCATCACGCGCTTGCAGGAAGAATTACCGAAGCACGAACGGTTCTTCACCGAGGTGTTTGATTCCGCGATCCTCTATGAAGGGGAGCACGCGCTGCTCTGGCTGATTGAGGCATTGAACGGCCAGCGCGATCTCTCGTCGGTGCCGAACTTGATGTGGCGGACGGCCGAATGCGTGAAACAGAACAACGAAGTCTACACGGAGAAGACGGCTGCGCTGCCGCTTCCGGACTTCGACGGGTTCCCGCTCGATTCGTACTTCGTGCCGGAACGTATCATTCCCTACCTCGCGACGCGCGGCTGTTACTGGGGCCGCTGCACCTTCTGCGATCATGGCCAAGGCTATTTCGACCAATACCGCGGTATGACGGCGCAGCACGTGATCGAGCAGGTGAAGGCGCTCAAGGAGAAGTATCACTGCACGCACTTCCTGTTCAGCGACGAATCCTATCCCCCGGCGCTGTTCAAGAAGATTTCGCAGATGCTGGTGGATCAAAACGTCGGCATCAAGTGGACGACGCTGATCCGCTTCGAAGAGACCTTGCAGGATCAGGCCATCTGGGATCTGGCGGCGAAGGCCGGTTGCTGCACGCTCTACTACGGCATGGAATCGGCGAACGAGCGTGTGCTGAATCTCATGGACAAGCACGCGAAGAAGAGCGTGATCCAGAACAATCTGCACCAGGCGGCGAAGGCCGGCATCTGGAACCACGTGATGGCATTCTACGGTTTCCCCGGCGAGACGAGAGACGAGGCGCTCGAGACGCGCCAGTTCGTGATCGACAACCAGCCGGTGATCCATTCGGTGGAGTTGTTCTACTTCGTGGCCTACCGGCACACGCCGATGGTCCGCAATCCGGAGAAGTTCGGCATCACGATCCACAAGCAGGAAGAATACGATTTGCCGCTGGACTATTACTACACGCTGAACGAGCCGGTCGGGATTTCCTGTCTCGATGCGATGCAGCTCTGCGAAGAGTTCTACAAAAACGATTTTCAACCCTGGGCGGTGCGGGTGAACGCGCGCGAGCACGTCTTTCTCTACATCTCCAGGTTCGGCACGAACAAGCTGCCGCAGATTTATGCGAAGCAGACGGCGGCGGTCGGCACAGGTGAAGGCGTGTCAGGCTTAGTGACGTGGCCGGTGGCAATGAGTGAAAACGACGAAGGGATGTCGAGGGTCACCAGTCATGAAGTGGGTAACGGTTGATGAAAACGGCATATACCTTCGTTCCCGGTCACATGTCTCCCTAAGACGTACGTGAAACTGTGTGCCTCAGTCGCCATGCTTCCTGCGGCCTTGTTCTATGACGTTGTGATCGGCCGTAGGGATTAGGAATTTAGTTTTCTGAGACGTCCGGGACTAATACAGCCGATAGGAGCGCATAGGCGGCGTTGACGAGTTTGGTCATCTCTTCGGCCTTCTTGTAGGACTGCATGTAGGCCTGGGGATTGTTGGTGAGATTGGCATAACGAGACGGGTTCCAGTTATAAAGCTGCACGCGCTTGGCCCGCTCAAGATCCTCGGAGGTGACGGGCAGTTTGAGATCGAGAATCTCCAGCGCACGGAGGATTTCCTTCGGAATCGCCTCGTCGTTCATGGACGCAGTCTGACAAAGCGATCATCTTCTGTCAAACAATGGCCACGCCCATACCCATTCTTCAGCCGACGCCGATCTTCACAAAGAAAGACTACCGCGAGGTCTTGCGCCTTGAAATGGATGCGGGAAAGATCCCGCTCAGCCTCGGGCGCGATTGTCCGGTGAAGTGCGAGTTCTGCTACGAGCTCGATCATTCCTACCGCGAAACGCTCGATCCGCCGAAGACGACCGACGAAGACTGGAAATATATCCTCGACTACATCAGCAAGAAGCCGACCGATCCGAAGCAGTTCTGGTGTCTCGGCGGCAACGAGTACATGGAATGGACCGATCTTTTCCTCCATCCCAAAGCGATGGAGTGGGTGGAAGACTTTCTCGCCTACACGGACAAGAGCATTCAGTTCTTCACAGTCGGCTACGTGCACGTGCCGAAGATCCATCAGTTGGCGGCGAAGTACCCGGGACGGATTAACTTCGAACTGTCCGTCATCACGCTCAGCGACTACCGGAAGCGGCTCATGCCCCATGCGCCCTCGATCAATCATCTGATGAAGGTGCTCGACGGGCCGGCCGTGTCGTCGGCGAACTTCTATTCGTTCGATGCCCATACGATGTCGAAGGATGCGGTGACGATTTCCGGGATCAACAAGAACTGTGTCCTCTGGATGGGAACGTTGACGCCGGTCCGCGGTTTGAAAGAGGAAACGGCGAATCTGATGCGGCAGGGGAGAAAGTATCTGGCGGATGAGGCTTCGCGCATCTACGATGCCGGCCTGCCCAATCTGCAGACGGTCCATACTGAGGCGTACATCACGGCGTTCTTGAGCCGGCGCCGCATCGTGAGCCTGTTCGATTCGCTTGAGTTGGAGAAGAAGGATACGATCGCCACAGCCTGGAGCGTCTACAAGATTCTGAACATGTACCGGAAGAATCGGGCGAAGTTCCTCTATGTGCCGAATGCGATGTTGAGCGGCGATTCGGATTGTACGGTGCTGCTCACGTTCGACGACATTGCGAGGCGATTGACGAATCAAAAGGTGGTGCACATTCCCAAGTGCATCATGCAGTCCGGACGCGGACCCTATACCGACATCACCGGTGTGGCGCTGGAGCAGTTCATGGAAAAGACCGGCGTCAAAGTGAGGGTGTTGCACAAAATCGATACGAAATTTGCCAATGCGCAGCTCTACCGGAATGGCTCGCTGCAGAATTATGTTGAGAACTATGTGCGGAATCCGATGACGCAAAGTTATGAGGCGCTTTCTCGCCCCGCTTAGAAAGGCCGCATGACTGAGGGCCGATCGCTCAAGTTCTATCAAGCCGACGTCTTCACGAGCCAGCCTTTCGGCGGCAACCCCGTCGCCGTGTTTCCCGACGCACAAGGTCTGACCGACGATCAATTGCAACAGATCGCGCGGGAGATGAATCTGTCGGAAACCGTATTCGTGTTCCCGCCCACCGATCCTGCCGCTGTCGTGCGTCTGCGGATCTTTACGCCGACGCAGGAAATTCCGTTTGCGGGGCATCCGGTCGTCGGCACGTTCTACGTGCTGGCACGACTGGGGGTGATTCCGATTCCGGAGCTGGTGACCCGCGTGGTGCAGGAGTGCAACATCGGATTGTTTCCGGTCGAATTGCACGGGCAAGACGGGCAGGTTTCGCGTGTGGTGATGACGCAGCCGGAGCCGCAGTTCCTCGAACGGGTTGAGGGGACGGCGGATCTCTACAAGGTGGCCAGCTCCTTGGGGCTTCCGAAATACGTGATCGCGGACACGAAGTGGCCCATCGAGGTGGTATCGACGGGTTTGCCGGTTTTGATGGTCCCGGTGCGGACGCTGACGGCGGTTCGTTCGATCAATCCCGATCCGTCCGCCATCGTGGATCTCTGTGGCCGGTTCGGGGCGAACGGCATGATGGTCTTCACAACTGTAACGGTGGAACCATCCGCGACGATTCATGCCAGGATGTTCGCTCCGGCGATCGGGATTCTGGAAGACCCTGCGACGGGCAGCGCGAGCGGCGCTCTTGGCGCATATCTCGTCCAGAACGGCGTCGTCGATGTCGGACCCATGACGGAATTGGTGATCGAGCAGGGGTATGAGGTGGGGCGGCCATCGAACATTATCGTGCAGATCGAATCGGATGACGATGCGATTCAAACGGTGAAAGTCGGAGGGCAGTGCGTGATGGTGGTGGAAGGGACGTTGTCGTTTTGAAGCGGATCGGGCGGCTTGGTCGTCCCCCTGCTCGCGGAACGCGCGCCCTCGGAAGGGCCTCGTTCGACGCGCGCAATCGAGGACCAACCAAGCCGCCCTTCTTGCTCAAAACGAGGAATGAGAGGAAAGGGGAGAAATTGAGAGTAGGAAAGAGGAGAAGGTGATGAAAGCGGTGTTGTTTAGAGAACATGGCGGGCCGGAGAAACTGTCCTATGAAGATCTGGCGGTACCAACGATCGGTCCGGAAGAGGTTCTGGTCCGGGTCAGAGCCTGCGCGCTGAATCATCTCGATATCTGGATCAGACAGGGCAATCCGGCCTATCCCATACCTTTGCCGCATGTGTCCGGATCAGATATCGCCGGGGTGGTGGAGCAGGTCGGCGACCGTGTGAAAGGCGTGACGACCGGCCAGCGGGTGTTCGTCTCGCCGGGGCTCAGTTGCTGGGAATGTGATGACTGTCTGGCCGGTCGCGACAATTTCTGCCGCTCGTTTGGAATCGTCGGCGCCATGACGCACGGCGGCTATGCCGAATATGTCAAGGTGCCGTTTCGCAACGTGCTGCCGATTCCGGAGAACATCACATTCGAACAAGCGGCCGCGTTTCCGCTGGTGTCGGTTACGGCCTCGCACATGCTGTTCGCCCTGGCCGGACTGCAGCATGGGGAAACGGTCCTGATCATGGGGGGCGGCAGCGGAGTCGGGAGCATGGCCGTGCAATTGGCGAAACTTGCCGGGGCCCGCGTCATGACGAGCGTGGGATCGGACGACAAGATTCCCAAAGCCGTAGTGCTCGGCGCCGATGCCGTGATCAACCATTCTCGTGAGAACGTTGCGGAGCGTGTGAAGCTCCTGACGGAGGGCCGTGGTGTAGATGTGGTGGTCGAACATATCGGCCCGGACGTGTGGGACTCCTGTATGCAATCGCTTGTGAAGGGCGGCCGGCTTATCACATGCGGTGCCACGACCGGGGGCGACGTGAAGCTGAATTTGCGCTACCTGTTTTCCCGACAGCTGACGATCAAGGGCTCGTACATGGGAACGCGCGCGGAACTGGTCAAAGCGGCGGAACTCATGGGGCAGAAGCGGTTAATTCCGGTGATCGACTGCACCTATCCACTCAAAGATGCGCGAGCGGCGCAAGAACAGATGCTCAGTCGACGGTTTTTCGGTAAAATAGTGCTGACGCCGGGATGATGCGCCGGCGCCAATTTTTCAGTAGAGCTCAACCAGTAGGAAAGGAGTTATCATGGCCACTGTGTCTCAGATCATGACCAAACGTGTGAAGTCCGTGGGGCCGAAAAGCTCGATCGTCAGCGCGGCCAAAGCGATGCGGACTGCACGGGTCGGGTCGGTTTTTGTCAAAAAAGGAAAGCAACTCGTCGGGGTGGTCACCGATACTGACATCGTCCGCCGGGCTGTCGCGAGCGGGAAGCCGTTGGGGAAGCTGACGGTCGAGAAGATCATGACCACGCCGATCTGTTCGATCGAGGGCAGCCAGTCGGTGGATGATGCCCAGGATATGATGGGGGATCTCGGGCTGCGGCATCTCGCGGTGACCAAAAACGGGTCGATCGTCGGGGTCGTTTCCGTGCGGGATCTGTTAATGCATTATAAACGGTATGCACAATCGGCGATTTCGACGGAGGTCACGTATTCGGAACCGAAGATCGCGCAGGACTGAAATTGGTAAGGGGTAAGGGTGAGGAGTAAGGGGTAAGGAGTGAAGGGCAATTAGGCTGGACGAAGGGATTCCGAAAACCCCTTACCGTTCACCCCTCACGGTTACTTTGAAAGTTCTTTCACGAGGTGTCCGAGTTCCGGGAGGATGAGCTTCTCCATCGCCAGCCGAACGGCGTTTTCTGAGCCGGGGGTCGAGAAGAGCACGCGGCCTTTGATGATGCCGGCGGTGGCGCGGCTCATGATGGCCGGAGAGCCGATGTCCTGATAGGTCAGGTACCGAAACACTTCTCCGAATCCATCAAGCCGTTTTTCCAGCATCGCATCGACCGCTTCGAAGGTCGAGTCCCGCCGCGAGATCCCGGTCCCGCCGTTGATGATGATGGCCTGTACGGCGTCGTCGATGGTCCCCTGAGCGATCCGTGCCTTAATCTCTGCCGGTTCATCTCTGACCAGATGGTAGGCGGCGATTTTGTGGCCCTGTTCCTTGAGCAATTTCTGGATCAGCTGGCCGCTGG
>NZ_CDLUDY010000037.1:0-6873 GCF_975968855.1 Petrachloros mirabilis | reverse complement strand
TAATTGCCGGTTGGTCAAGTATCGATGGTCTCTACTTCAAGGGTTCTGCAGGATTGGAGATAACGATTCCCATTCACAAATCTATCGGACCCGTAAGAATCGACTCTGTTTACGTTGCGATTGGATTAGATGAAAAGACGATCACTACAGTGGCTGCCGCTTCTATAGGCGCCAAGATAGGGCCTGTTGGGGTCAGTGTAGAAAGGATCGGAATCAAATTTCCAATTGGCTTTCCAGACAACCGTGACGGGAACTTAGGACCGATCAATTTGGAAAGTCCGCAATTTCATCCTCCTATAGGCGCTGGAGCGTTCATTGAGACAGAGGCCTTCACCGGCGAGGGTTACCTGAGATTTGAGGAGGACGATAAGCGATACGTGGGGATGCTGCAAATAGAAGCCTCGGGGTATGGTGTTGCGGCGACCGGGCTGATCACCACGAAAATGCCCGATGGCTCGAATGGCTTTTCGATGCTCGCGATCATTGCGGCGGAGTTTAATCCAGGTATTTCTCTGGGGGCTGGTTTCTTTCTGGAGGGAGTGGGAGGCCTCGTTGGAATCCACCGAAGCATGCTGGTGGACAACATCCGCCAGGGTATTCGCGATCGGAGCATCGATTCAATCCTGTATCCTGAAGACATCGTTCTCAACGCATCGCGGATCATCAGTGATCTACGCGGCACATTCCCGCCAACAGAGGGGCGCTATGTCTTCGGGCCGATCGCGCGGATAACCTTCGCTCACTACGTCCGTGGTGAAATCGGATTCATGATCGAAGTCCCAGGCCCGGTACGTCCCGTGATGCTGGGTCAGACTTCCGTAAGAATTGCTAACGATGGGTATGTTCTGGTTGAAATTCACGAGGATGTGCTTGGGGCGATCGATTTTGCGAAGAAAACCATCTCGTACGACGCATCCATTTATGACTCGAGTCTTCTTATCTTTAGTCTAACAGGTGATTCTGCTTTTCGTCTAAGCTGGGGAGACCAACCTAATTTTGCACTCGCGATTGGGGGACTCAACCCACGATATACCCCGCCCCCGAATTTTCCGAGTATGAATCGTCTGAGGCTTAGCCTGGGATATCGAGATATTGTAAGGATCAATCTGGACACCTACTTAGCGATCACATCCAATTCATTTCACCATGGAGCCAAAGTAGAGGTAAGTGCAGAGGAGGGAAAATTCTCGCTGCACGGGCACCTTGGCTTTGACACGCTTTTCAACTTTTCACCTTTCTTCTTTGTCGCGGGCGCCGGCACCAGTGTAACGATAGAGGTGGCAGGTAAAACGATTACGACTGTACAACTGGATCTGACATTTTCGGGTCCACAGCCTTGGCAAGTTGCCGGTAAAGCGACCTTTGAGTTCTGCTGGGTAAAACATTCGATACCTGTTAATGCGACATGGGGAGGCGGTCCAGCGGTGACGCTGGAACCCGTGAATCCCTGGCCTTTGCTCCAGGCCGCACTTGAGGACCCGGGTAATTGGGAAGCAAAAGTGCCGGAAAGCGTTCGAACGGCGGTCGCGCTGCGAAAGATTGAAATACCAAGTGGGGCTGCTCAGCCAACAGATATTGTTGTTCTCAGTCCAATGGCGGGTTTAGAGATTCGTCAGCGTGTTTTGCCTTTTAATATTGAAATGGATCTGTTTGGCAACGCGCCGATACAAGGAGATAAGCGCTATAGTTTTACTAAGGTACAGAGCAGAGCAGTAGGTGCAACCGTAGGCACAGATTTGGATTTCGATTACGGGAAGGAATACTTCGCGCCCGCGCAGTTTCAATCGATGTCACATGAGGCCAAATTGTCGCTGCCAGCCTTTGAAAAACTTGATGCAACAATTGTGGTTGGTACCGATGATGTCGATACTCGGAAGTCTGTGTCCTGTCCACTGACCTACGAAACAAAAGTCATCGATGATAATCGTGTCACCCGTGAAGTGGGAGAGGAGGGTCGCACCTTGCCATGGCGTTCGGCACGCTACCAGCTTGCCGGGTCCGCAGCCCGCACTGCGGTCATCAGTACCGCACGGCTGCGAGCTTATGCGCCATTAGGAGCTGAGGCGAAAGTCACAATGACTGAAGAAGGCTACGGGATTGTGGGTACGACGGATATGGGTTTGAAAGCGAAAATTCAGAGAAACGACGGAAGTCTAACCCATGCCGAGGCTATGTATCTGATACAGGATTATCTGGCCAGCCATCCGGAGGAGGTTGGAAACATACAGGTGGCGCCGAGTTACGAGGTGGCAGCATGAGTGAACCGCTGGCGAACTATCTTTTTATGCCGTGGTTTCGCCAAGGATTGGCGGCTAAGATCGTCGGTGAATCCGCTGTCACTTCGCACCGTGCTGGCTTTCAAGTCATGCTGCAAGTTAACGAACTTCGGAATGAGCAGATCACAAAGCCAGTGGAGTTGTATGGCCCAGGTGACGTGATCAATTTCGATCACCGTGTTGTTGTTCGAACGGATCCGAAAAGGGACGTCGGCGATTTTGAACCCAATTATTTTCCACAGATCGAGTTCACACAGCCGGATTTTCCGTGGCGGTATTCGCCTGTCGCCGTCGACGGTAACGATCCGTTGCGTCTTCCTCCCTGGATCTGCCTTATAGTTCTGCGAGAACAGGAGTTTGGTCCGCCTGATCCTGGCATATTGCAAGCAAGCAGTACCAATCGGGAACAGACACTGCCTTCCGCCATCACAGTCAACAGTCAAAAGAAGAGCCTACCGGATTTGGCCCAGAGTTGGGCATGGGCGCATGTGCAACTAACCGTGAAAGAGGACGAACTTCAGGATCTGGTGACAGATATTCAAGCGAACGATCTGGAAGGGCTTCGCCAGATCATTCGCGACGAACCTGAACGCGCTGTCAGTCGTCTGGTTTGCCCGAGGCGGCTTGAAGCCGGGGTGCTCTATCGCGCATTTGTCGTGCCAACGTTCGAAAACGGTAGACGCGCCGGTCTAAGACAAGAAATCGAAGCTGGCCGCACCGATCCAGCTTGGGATACCAACAAAAATGAACCCATTACGTTACCCTATTACTACGATTGGGAGTTTCGCACTGGGCTTCGAGGGGATTTCGAATCCCTCGTTCGCTTGCTGGAGTCACGTCAACTGGACAAAGAGAGTGGTGTAGGTTTGCGCGACATGGACTGTGAAAAGCCTGGATACGATCGCCCGCCCGTTGAACGAAGCGATTTGCCTCCCGATGATCCTCGCCGCCATGTCATGGCGCTCGAAGGCGCATTGACCACAGTGGATGCTATCCCCGATCCGAAGGCCTGGCCGCATCCTGAAGATCAGCCCGGCGGTTTCCGTGACAAGCTGATAGAACTGCTGAAATTGCCCGAAGATCAAATCGAATCCGGAAGGGACGAACATTGGGTTGTTCCTCCGATCTACGGGCGTTGGCATGCTGAGCGCAGAAGATTGCCAGCCGAAAGTCGTGCCTGGCTCAATGCCTTAAACCTGGATCCACGGTACCGTGTTGTAGCCGGATTTGGCACGTTGGCTGTCCAGCAAGAGCAGGAAAAGCTCATGGCCGAGGCGTGGAGGCAAATCGGCGCGGTTAACGAAGCGAACGAGCAGTTACGCCAGGCTCAACTCGGCTGCGCCGCAAGCCAAAAGCTTTTCCAGCGCCATCTCGGAAACCTGCCGCATGCCGATTTTATCCGGCTTACCAGGCCTGTACATTCACGAGTTCTCGCAGAGGTCGAGTCGCCGGACGGTGACAATACCAAGGTTACTGTCCAGCAACAGATCAAGAAAAGTCCAATCCCTGCGGCGGCAATGGAACCCGCATTTCGTCGTGTGGCACGGCGGCGTGGTCCATTACGACGAAAACGGCAGCAGCCCGATGCGGACCGGGACCGAGAAGATATCCTTGAGCGACTAAATAAAGGGGAGGTGGCTGCGGCGGGACTATTATCCTCACCCCATGGCGCCCCAGGCATGGGGGACATATCCGACAGTCGGCGCCCTTCTTGGGCATCCGGCCCACTCTGGCCGTGGCTGAAACGGCTGCACTGGATCCTCCTCGTATTGGCAGCGCTGCTCCATGTGGTGGTCGGGGTACTGTTCGCCTTGGGAGTAAGCATTTCACCTAGCCATCCCCTTGTTGTGGCCGCAAGTGCGTTGCTCGTATTAGCTGCGCTCATCGGTAGGCGACTTATCACCCCCGGTCTTATCGCTGAAAATGTACAAGAACAAAATCTTACGCCTGAAAGCGTTCGCTCCATGCCGGGGAGGCCGGACTTTGTCTTAGATTCACCAGGGTCCGACTTCTCGCCAGGGGCAACGGGTGAGCAGGATAGCGAAGCCGCCCGCGTATTCAGGGGGTTTGCCCAGCAGATGCAGGCGTTCCTGAGTCCCGCTCTGGCGCCTGAAGAGGATCTGACACCAATCGACACGAGGGCGGTGAGAGGCGCACTAATCGATGCGCTGAACCCACGGAAAACGATTCAGGCGAAGATGAAGAAGCGACTTCACCTTGGTGATGTGCTGCGCGGTGTTGAGGGCCTCGAGACGATCATGGGGGCACCCGAGTTTCATCAACCCATGTATGAACCCTTACGAGAACAGTGGCCGGATCTGCTGCTTCCGGGCGTGGGAAAAATCGAGCAGAACACGGTGACATTACTCAAGACGAATCCGCGTTTTGTCAAAGCTTACCATGTCGGGTTAAACCACGAATTCGCCAGGGAGCTGCTCTGGCGTGAGTACCCTACAGATCAACGAGGTTCATATTTCCGCCAGTTTTGGGATGTGAGCAACTTCGTTCCCCCGGAGTCTCTGTTGAAGGAGCTGGAAGACGAGGCGAAGGCAAGACATGGAGACATATGGGAGATGATGCCTCAGGCCAAGCGTGAAATGGAGGTTGCCTCGCTGTTGCGAGAACGACTCAAGGATATCCCTCCAATCCACAGCTGGCGTAATACAGATCTTGGCCAGGCCAGTAGCCGAGCAACCGATTCTCTGAGAGAAAAACTGGTACTCCTTGTTCGGGGCGATCTCTTGAAAAAATATCCAACGGCGGTGATCTACGCCTCCAAGGCAGACTGGAATAAGACGAAAACCAGCGTTGGCCATTTTTCGACGATGAACCGGAGCACAGAAGAGATCCGGTGCTGGGCGGCACCTTGCCCCCGGACATCACCTTCCTCGGATTTGCGTTGGAGGAGGAAGAGGCGCGGGGCTCGTTGGAACCGCCTGGCCCTGATATTGAAAACCTGGGGTGGTTCTTCGTGATTGAAGAGCGTGTTTCCGAGACGCGCCTTGGGATGGATGCCTATCGTGAAGGAGATCCACCACCCGATTTCACACAATGGAACTCCTGGGACCAACTGTCTTGGGGGCATTTAATTCATCACGATAACGGCTTAACTGATTCAGGGTATCCGAATGTCGAGGACGCGCCGGTGCCCAACAATGATGAGGGCTACACCTGGGATTCTGACGCGGCCACCATCGCGCGCATCACTGTCCAAAAACCAGTGCGTATCGCGGTGCACGCAGCGCAGATGCTGCCCGAGTGAAATAAGCTTTATAATCCCTGAGTGCGTCGATGACAGCATGATCCTATGGCAAGTATAAAAGAACTAAAAAGCAAACTAGAACAAAAGCAGCGAGGACAGGAAGCAAAGCAAAAGGAGCTTACCGAACTACGGGGGAAACTCCGCTCCCTAGGCCGGCGCGTCGAACAGCTGCGACGCGCTGGCATCCTGAACCAAGAAGATGCGCGCTCTCTGGAGCAGCGGTATACCTTCCAAGTCCACCAACGAAACCAAAGTCAATACCGGTCAGTCGAGTCCGAGCTAAAGCAAATACGTGATGATATCAAGAATCTGAAAGGAAAAATAAAAGACCTCGAGGGAACACCTTCAGGAAATCTTTCAAAAGGGGCTATTGGTCATCTCTCTAAAGATATTCCGTTTCTTCTGTTTCCGGTTCGCATCGAGACGAAGTTCATGCCCGATGAAGAGCCGGGTCCACAGCTCTGGGTGCGGATCTATCCCGATGATATTGCTATCGAAAGCCACGAGGAGCTCCTGACGCCGGAAGAGTTCAAAGCGGGAGCACAATACTACCGTGATTCTTGGCCGGCGTTGGTTGATCCTCCACCTGACGACGCCGAAGAAATTCGAAGAGGCGCCTGGCGGCGTCTCGTCACTGCCTTCGGTTCAGAACGCTCCGCCTGGATTCTACGAGTGCTGGACGATCAAAACTTCGACTTAAACCTGATTGCCGAGGGCGACTACAATACTAAGGAACGTAAGTATACGGTCGCTGAAAGCGCACAGTTATTCGCCGTAGGGTTTGATCCGGCGCTAGAACATGATCTCAACAATAAAGTAGTGCCCGAATCGTGGTACCCGAAGTTTGAACAGCAGGGATTTCCACTTTCTGATAGCGTTCGTGTGGTGCCCTCGGGCCAGCAATGGCACATCAGAGACCCTGAGACTCGGCAAACCTACAACGTCGTCAGAGACGCCGGTAGGTTGGCGGTTTTGATGATCGCTGGCCCTAGGTTCAAGGTAACCGAGGAGATATTGCTCTTCACAGATGACTTTAACGCAAGTAATGAAAGTGATCTCGAAAGCGGCGCAGTGCCGGAGTCTTGGCTTGCGAAATTCGAGGCAGGTGGTTTTGCGCTTTCCGACAACAGAAGTGTGAGCGTGATTCAAGCTGGTGCAGAATGGGAAATCACCAATCATGATCTATCGCAGACCTACAAAGTCATAAGGGATGATGACGAGCTGGGCCTGTTTGTGGTACCCGTTCCGACGCGGCCGGACGCCTGGAGTGAGGCGCCACGTTCACATGTTATGCCGGATCGTTTTGTAGTGCGATTGTACCGTAATGATGCCTTG
>NZ_CDLUDY010000036.1:0-5213 GCF_975968855.1 Petrachloros mirabilis | reverse complement strand
GTAGCTGATGTAGTTGCTCTTCATGACAAAGGGATCGCGCATCATCCGGACAGGGGGACATTCCATGTCCATGCAGGGCACCGGTGATCGGTAGGGATCGTACGGGGGCAAGCACATGTCCGGTGGCGTGAGGTTCACTACGTCCTTCGTGTGGGTGACGAAGAATCCGTCGCAACAGAGTGCGAGCGGGAGGTGGACATCCGGCTCTTCCGACACCATGTAGCCCTTGAGGATCCAATCGAAGAAGTCCTGTGCGGTTTCTGCGTGCCACACCAGCATCCCGGTATTCAACAAGTAGGCGATTTCTAGCGTGTCCGGCTGAATCGAAAGCGGGGAGTTGATGCCGCGACAGGTTACAATCATCTGAATCGGTAACCGTGCACCGGCCCACATCGGGAAGTTTTCCATCGCCCGCATCGTCCCAGGGCCTGCCGTTGTCGTGAAAACCCGTGCTCCGCCGAAAGCTGCCCCGGCGCATTGAGACATGACGGCAAACTCGCTCTCGCCGCGGAAATAGTCTCCGATATAACCCTCTGCGAACAATTCGCCGATCAAGGCGGCCGCTTCCGACTGAGGCGTAATGGGGTAGGCGATCATGACGTCGCAACTGGCCCGGCGGATGGCTTCTTTGATGACCTCGGAGCCTGTGAAAAACGAAGGTGTTCGCGCCGCTTCATTCATGAGTTTCCACGGATCGGTAAAGGTCTGGCCTTTTTTATTTTGTGTGCCGATGAAGGATTTTGATTCTGCCATGGGCCCAGCCTCCTTTCACTGCGTGCGGGCTTCTGACGGCCTAGTTCGAAGCGCCGCTCTTGGCTGACGTCAGCCGTGGTTGGACGGTTCCTTTTAACTTCTTGACCCAATCGGCCAGCGTCATGATTTTTTCGACAGACGCATCGCGGAAAGACAACATTGCGTCTTCATGACCGGCCTGAGCACACATGGCGATCGTATAGCAGGACGTGCCGCCCCGGATAATCTTGAGCGACAAGTTCGCCTGGTGGCAATGGACCCCGACGAACATGCAGCAATCGATCTTATTGTGCCAGATTGTTAGATTCGGATGATTGGGATTGATTTCGACTTCAGGGTTAATCTTGGGGTACTTCGGGCGGTAATCCGGCATGGGAATCAGCATAGGCTTTTGGCCTGGCTGCACGCATTCCTTGAGCGTATTGTACAAATGCCGGATGGCTGTCGCCTTTTTGGCGGCCTTCTCATTCCAGGCCCACAGGACAAGCGGTCCTGGAAATATCGTTGGAACTTTGGCCATCAAGAACTGCTTAGCCGCTTCTTCAAAAGCCTTTTCTTCAGGGACGATGACGCCATTGATGTGGGCCTCTCCCGGGTTCGGGAGGTACACACCCATGGAAGCAGCTGCCGGTGGAAGGAAATGCTCTGGCCCTGGGAGCACGCGATATTGGCTCATTACGACTTACTCTCCGCTTAAGGGGTTAACGACGAGAGATCTGCTATTTTTCAACCAAATCGAGCTATTCACAATCTAAGCTTTTCATTGATCATCTGCAACCCGACAGAAGGCCCAGCGTGGAAAAATAATGGGCTATCGGTGGTGTCCTGTTTAGGTCTTTTGTCCTAAGGAATCAGGGACTCTGCGCTATTTCTGAGGCGCGTGAGCCAGAGTACAAATTGACGGTTAATTATAGGAGGGGCGCTTTCTCTAAGTCAAACCGTGTTATTGAGAGGCCATGGTGCTCTCACTGAACGGTTATGGAGAGGAAGAATGCCTTAACTCCTGATGAGTTAGGGGATTCATGGGAAAGAAAAATGAAGGTCAGCGGGCCTTCGGGAAGACTTGACTGAAAGGATGGACTTCGACTCGCTCAAACACGCCATTCACCGTGTAGGGATCTTCCTTGGCGAACCGTTCGGCTTCTTCAAGCGAATCGGCTTCAATCACGATGAGGCTTCCGGTCTTGTCAGTGAGGGGCCCGGCTAAAACGACGCGGCCTTGTTGGTCAAGCGGCTCCATATTGGCTAAATGGGCTGGTCGGAAAATTTTCCTTCGTGCTTCCCCCTCCGGCCCGTCAAATCCAAGAATGACAAACTTCATGATGCAGACCCCAAGCGTTTCTACAGAGGATCTTCAAGAGGGCAACGATCTTGATATCCGGTTGTCGTTTCATGCCACCACTTTATTTCCCGCTCCCCTAGCTTCCAGCAGAGAAACACCACACGGCCGTCACGCATGTGTGGGAAATCACAGAGGCCGAGATCAAGGTCCTTGACGAGCACGCCAAGTTCTTGGATGGCCTGGAGGTGTGAGCTGATTTGCTGCAGGCTGGTGATGTACAGGTGCCCAACTGCACTCCCGCCTCCATATTCGGCCTGGGTGCTTGCCCGCCGGATGTCCTCTTTTGTGCGCGACAAGACAGCCTTGGCATCCCGGACGGAATTCAAACGTGAATCCAACTGGGGAATTAAGTGATTGGCTTCAGCCAAAGTGAACAGCCGTTCGTGGTCGTGCTCGTCGTCGTGAGACATGCGCGAACTCCTATAATTACGGCTCCTTTAGCATAGTGATTCAGACCCCCGCAACCTTTTGCTGAAACGAAGCCGTCCTTGCATGGCGCGGGTCTTCTCTTATTGCCGATCCTGAGGTTGTTGGGATCAAAAAGGTTTCTCTGTTGACAAGCAGAATTTGCCGAGGTATGCTCCCGCCAGTAACTCAATTCGAGTCTACTGGTCTCTCCACACACAAGACTTCCGGGGCCACTCTCGAAGTAAGCGCCGTCCAGGTGAGAGCGAATGAGTTTGAACCGTTTTATACTTGCGAGAAAATCTACAATCCAAAAACAGCTTCGTTCTTCTTGGCAAACCCTCTCTAGCTAATACAAAATCGCCAATTCTTATAGTATCGAGTCGTCATTACTGATCGTTTTTAAAAGGGTGTTACGCGTCCAGTACTTATTTTCCTTCTGATCATCACGGGAGTGTGAGGGGAGATCTATGGCACAAACCAAGGGAGAGGTTATGCATCTTGCCGAGTTGAAACAGAAAACCATCGCCGATCTCAACGACGTCGCGCGTGATCTCAAGATCGAAGGGGCGGCGAATCTCCGCAAACAGGAACTCATTTTTGCCATCCTGCAGGCGCAGACGGAGAAGAATGGCGTGGTGTTCGGCGAGGGCGTGCTCGAAACCCTCCCTGACGGCTTCGGGTTCCTACGGGCTCCCGATTCCAATTATCTGCCCGGTCCCGACGATATCTACATCTCTCCTTCACAGATTCGACGATTCAATCTCAGAACTGGCGATATCGTGTCCGGCCAGATCAGGCCACCGAAGGAAAGCGAGCGCTACTTTGCGCTCCTTAAGGTTGAGAAGGTCAATTTCGAGGATCCGGAAGTGGCCCGCGACAAGATTCTCTTCGACAACCTGACTCCCCTCTATCCCGAAGAGCGGATCCAATTGGAGTTCGACCGGGAAGAGTATTGCACGAGGGTGATGGATTTGATCACACCCATCGGGAAAGGCCAGCGTGGGTTGATCGTGGCGGCACCCCGAACCGGTAAGACGATGTTGCTGCAGGCGATTGCCCGCGCCATTCTCAAGAACCATAAAGAAGTGACGCTCATCGTACTGTTGATCGACGAGCGGCCGGAGGAAGTCACGGACTGGCAGCGGCAGGTCAAGGCCGAGGTTATCAGCTCGACATTCGACGAGCCGGCGCAACGCCATGCTCAGGTTGCGGAGATGGTGCTGGAAAAAGCCAAACGGCTGGTCGAGCATAAGAAAGACGTCGTGATTCTGCTCGACAGCATTACGCGCCTCGCGCGTGCGTACAATACGATCGCCCCTCCGAGCGGGAAAGTCCTGTCTGGCGGTCTTGACTCAAATGCGCTTCAGCGGCCGAAGCGGTTTTTCGGCGCCGCGCGCAATATCGAGAACGGGGGGAGCCTGACGATCATGGCCACCGCATTGGTCGACACGGGGAGCCGAATGGACGACGTGATATTTGAAGAGTTTAAAGGAACCGGCAACATGGAAGTTCATCTCGATCGCCGACTGGCGGATAAGAGGATCTTCCCGGCCATTGACATCAGCCAGTCGGGCACGCGAAAAGAGGAGTTGCTCGTTGACAAGGACCGTCTCAACAAGATGTGGATATTGCGGAAGGTCCTCAGCCCGCTGGGCACGATGGAGGCCATGGAATTCCTGATGGATAAGGTGCAGGGGACCAAGACCAATCAGGAGTTTCTGCAGTCCATGAATCGCTGACATCCCCTTGTTTCCGGTCGTCGAGACAGGGTACAGTGGCTCGCCTTCGAATTGGCGAAGGATGAGAGAATAGCAAGGTAGGAGTGGGATCATGAAAAAGGGAATTCACCCAGTGTACCGCGAGGCCACAGTGCATTGTGCCTGCGGCAATAGTTACAAGACGAGATCGACCATTGGCGACATAAATGTCGACATTTGCTCCAGTTGCCATCCTTTTTTCACGGGGACACAGAAAATTGTCGACACCGAAGGGCGGGTCGAACGGTTCAAGAAGAAATACGCGAAGAAGGACAAGTAGCGGAACCAGTGATCATAGAAGAGACCTTGCTTCGCTAAGGGGCAAGGTCTCTTTTTTTGTGCCGATGCATGATGTGTTGAAGAGTTCATTAAGTGAACCGGTTTCGATATGGACGAAGGGCTCGTAAAGAAGTGGGAATCTCTCACCGAACGCTACGATGAGCTGACTCGACAGCTCACGGATCCGTCCGTCATTGGCCAGCCTTCGCTTCTGGTCAAGTTGACGAAAGAGCGGACCGAACTAGAGCCGGTGGCTCAGTTATTCCATCGTTATCAGCAGATCCTTAAGCAGCTCGAAGAAGCCGCGCACATGCTGGCAGACCCTTCCGCCGGGCCCGAGCTTCATGCGCTGGCGTCCGAAGAGACTTCTCAGCTTCAGGAAGAGCAAGCTGGTCTTGAACAACAGGCCCTTGAGCATTTGACGCCGAAAGATCCCCGGGACGAGAAGAGCCTCTTCTTGGAAATCAGAGCCGGAACGGGCGGTGACGAAGCTGCCTTGTTCGCAGGCGACCTGTTTCGCATGTATGTCAAGTTTGCCGAACGACACAAGCTGAAGGTCGAAATCATGGAGGCTTCCGAAACAGGCAAAGGTGGTTACAAGACGGTTGTCGCCTTAATCGAAGGGAAGGGTGCCTACGGCCTGTTCAAGTTCGAAAGCGGAGTGCATCGGGTGC
>NZ_CDLUDY010000035.1:0-5989 GCF_975968855.1 Petrachloros mirabilis | reverse complement strand
TATGCCATCGAAAGCGAAGACGTCATCGAGATCGCCAAACTCGTCGCCGCGCAAAACCGGATGCAGGACAAAGTAACGTTCTTCAAAGACGTCTCTTTCCACGTCGACTTGCCGGAGAAGGTTGATGTCATCGTCACCGAGACCATGGGAACGTTCGGGTTCGAAGAAGGGATTCTCGGGTCGTTGACCGATGCGCGCGATCGGTTTCTCAAGCCCGGCGGCCGTCTCATTCCTCACAGTTTGGATTTATTTCTCGTCCCGGTGGAGATGCCCCAGTTCTACCAACACGTCGTCGATTTCTGGATCACCGGCTGTCACGGGTTGGACTTCTCCCCCGTCCGTGCGCTGACAGTGAATAATTTCCATCCGTTGAAACTCCACGAAGGCACGTTTCTCAGCCAACCGACCAGCGTGGACCATATTCTCTTTGCCGACACGAAGAAGAGCGAGATCGAGACCGAACTGTCGGTCTACGCGCAGCGCAAGGGGAAGCTCCATGGGTTGGCCGGCTGGTTCAATGCCGAATTGATGCCGGGCCTGTCGATTTCCAACGGGCCTAACGATACGGCCTCCCATTGGGGCCTCGCGTTTTTTCCCATCGACAAGCCGGTGTTCGTCGATCGAGGGAACCGCATCGCCGCCAAGGTGCAATCGACCGGCAACGGTGAATATTGGAACTGGCGGGTCGAGGTGAATGGACAGGTGTTCGAACATTCCAGCCGGCGTGGATCACTCGAATCGGCCTCCGCCCCTCCTGGCCTGCCGGATAATCTCGCGCCGTCACTGTCGCGCCGCGGCGAAATCGAACGGTATGTCCTCAGCCGGTTCGACGGACAGCACCGAATTGACGATCTCGCGGGTGAATTACTCCACCAGTTTCCTGCCGAAGTCACCTCCAAAGAACAGGCCGCTACGATCATCGGCGAAGCGGTCCGCCGTTTTACGAACAGCATGCCGGGCAAAGCCGACTGACATGGTATGGGAAGAACAAAACGGTCGGGAGTCTTTTCTCAGAAGCCCTTGGGACAGCCATCTGGTCACACCGTTTTTTTCACTCACGATCTGACTGGTTGCCTCAACTCACATTTGAACAATGTGGTCATGTCGATGTACCCGCTCGGGTAATTCGATTGGATCAGAAAGCATTTTCACTGAGTCGAGGCAAAGACGTGGAGTCTTCTAGCAGAGGTGATACATCTAGCCGGCCAGGAACCGTTCGAGGAACGTCGTCGACACGTGCCCTTTTTGAAAGTCCGGGTCGTTGAGGATGCGCTTGTGGAGTGGAATAGTGGTCTTGATGCCCTCGATCACGAACTCATCAAGCGCCCGGCGCATGCGGGCGATGGATTCCTGCCGGTTGCGACCATGGGTTATCAGTTTAGCAATCATGGAATCGTAATGCGGCACGACCATTGAGCCGGATTCCATGACGGAGTCGACACGAACGCCGAACCCGCCCGGCGCGCTGTACTTGGTAATCAAACCCGGCGAGGGTGTAAACTTTTCCGGATCTTCGGCATTGATCCGGCATTCCAGGCTATGGCCGTTCAGATGGATGTCTTGCTGCCTGAAGGAAAGCGGCTGTCCATCGGCCAATCGAATTTGTTCTTTGATCAGATCGATACCGGTCACCATCTCCGTGATGGGATGTTCCACTTGAATACGCGTGTTGACCTCCATGAAGAAGAAATGCCGGTCTTTGTCCAGGAGAAATTCAACGGTGCCGACGTTCCGGTAATGGACCGCTTTGACAGCCTCCACGGCGACACGCCCGATTTCCCTCCTGAGTTTCTCATCCACGGCCGGTGAAGGCGTTTCTTCCACAAGTTTCTGGTGTCGTCGTTGAATCGAGCAATCACGTTCCCCGAGATGGACGACATGGCCACGAGTGTCCGCCATGATCTGGACTTCGATGTGCCGGGGCTCGAGAAAGTACCGTTCGAGATACACGCTATCGTTGCCGAATGTCGCCTTGGCTTCAGCCTGAGCCGCTTGAAAGGCTCGCCCCAGATCGTCGGCCGTATTAACGACTCGCATGCCGCGCCCGCCTCCGCCGGCTGCGGCCTTGATGATGACGGGGTAGCCGATTTTCATGGCGGCGTCGCGGGCTTCCTGCTCGCTTTTGAGTTCGCCCGGGCTCCCCGGCGTAACAGGCAAGCCGCGTCCCGCCACGATTTCTCTCGCCTTGGCCTTATCGCCCATGAGGGCAATGTGTTCCGATGAAGGGCCGATGAACTTGACGCCGATCGATTCGCAGACTTCCGCAAAATGGGCGTTCTCAGACAGAAATCCATAGCCGGGATGAATGGCATCGGCGCCCGTGATCTCTGCAGCGCTGAGAACGTTGGGAATGTTTCGATAGCTCAAGGCGGCTTCCGGAGGGCCGACGCAAATCCGCTCGTCTGCGGCCCGGACGTGCAAACTGTTGGCATCAGCTTCCGAATGGATGGCCACGGTCTTGATGCCCAGTTCTCTGCACGCGCGGATGACCCGCAGTGCAATTTCTCCACGATTGGCGACCAGAACTTTCTTGAACACGTATAGACTCCGCTGCTTGAAAGAGGAAGGAAACTACGGGGCGGCTTTCGGGTCTATGAGAAAGAGTGCCTGGCCGTATTCAACCGGCTTGGTGCTTTCCACCAGAATTTTCGTGATGCGCCCGTCGACCTCCGACTCAATCTCGTTCATGAGTTTCATCGCCTCGACGATACACAGGACTTGCCCTTTTTTGACAAAATCGCCTTCCTCAACGTAGGGATCGGCGTCCGGAGAGGGTGAGCGATAGAACGTTCCCACAATCGGCGAGGTAATCGTGATCTGGCCGTTGATGTCCTCGACGCTGGTGCTGGGCTGCGCAACCGGTTGCGAGACTGTCGGTGCGGAAGCTGTTCCCTGCTCCGTCACGGTCGCAGCGATGGTTTTCACACCGGCTTCGTGACGGACACGAATGCGGACCCCTGCCCGTTCGATTTCCAACTCGGTGAGGTGGTTCCGTTTCAGCAGATCGATCATGTCCTGGATCTGCTTGTTCTGCGCGGCGGCATCCTGGGCCCTCTTGCTTTCACCGAAGGCACCCGGCAACACGATCGGCGTGCCGCGCGGTTTCGATTGACGGGTCTTCTTGCGGCTCACCGCACGCGCTCCACGTAGGCTCTGGTACGGGTGTCGATCTTGATCACGGTGCCTACCTCCAAATAGAGCGGAACCTTGATCGTGGCCCCGGTTTCAACAACAGCAGGCTTGGTGCCGCCGGACGCTGTATCGCCCCTGACCCCCGGCTCGGCATCGACGACTTTCAATTCGATAAAAATCGGTAGATCCACGGCAATGGGCCGATGCTCATAAATCAAGATCTTCACGCTCATGTTCTCTTTGAGCAGATCGGCATTCTCGCCCAACTGTTTCTTTTCAAACGTGAGCTGCTCGTATGTGTCCGTGTCCATAAAGGTGTAGTCATCACCCGTGGCATAGAGAAACTGCATTTCCCTTTCTTCGAGATCCGGTTCCTCGAACCGCTCGCCAGACCGAAACGTCCGATCGAGAACGTTTCCGGTCAAATAGCTTTTCAATTTGGTTCGAACAAACGCGCCACCTTTCCCGGGTTTGACGTGCTGAAAATCGACGATGTAATAGGGCTCGCCGTCGACCATCAGTCGCACCCCACTGCGAAAATCAGTCGTGGAAATCACTCGACACTCCCTTCACCTCGCAATATCGCGGACGGAATGAATGAAATGATGGCATGTCTACACTATCTCGCCTTCTTTTTCTGTCGGCGAGACACGGACACCTTCCTGCTTTTTTTCCTGGCAATCACGTGATCGTGCAATCCTCGGAGCGCCAAGAGGTATCCAGTAGCGCCTAATCCAGAGATCTGCCCTAATGCAACATCTGCCAGGAAGGAATGACGGCGAAACGGTTCTCGCCGGTGAATATTCGACAGGTGGACTTCAACCGTGGGCAAACCCACCGCTGCCACTGCATCGCGAATGGCTATGCTCGTGTGGGTATAGGCGGCGGGATTGATAATAATCCCCTCATAGCCCCCCTTTGCCTCTTGAATCCACGTCACAAGTTCGCTCTCGCTATTTGATTGCCGAATGTCCACCGCTACGGTCAACTCATCAGCCAGCTTAGTCAAGGCCACATCGATGGTATCCAGGGACTGCGTACCGTAAATAGCCTGTTCCCGGCTGCCGAGCAGGTTCAAATTGGGACCATGAAGGACTAGGATCCGGAGCATGTCTTAGACGACGTTTCTCAAGCCAGGTGAGCTGTTTCCGCTAAAAAAATCCCAGCAGGGCGGCATTGTAACAGGCCCTCTCAAAACGGTCAAACTATTGGAATGTATTGAGCAATTTATGCGGCGCGATCGCTCGGTATCACGCGATCACGCCGATGTCGCTCGATCGAGCGCAACCAGGATTCCAACTTGGCAATCATCTTGGCATGGCGCGGCGAGACGGCAGTGATCTCGGAAGCAGGAGGTGGCGATTCTAACGAGATTTCTGCATGAGATTCACGGTGAACTTGGTTTTGCTCCTCCAAGGTTGGTTCTGTGTAACTCTCCATCAGATTGAGAGATGTTTCCCCCGTCGTTTCCTGGGAACGGACCTCGGCATCTGACCATTTTCGTGTGCTTGGCTGTTCCAGCACCTGAGGTGGAGCTTCGTCCTGAACCTTGGGATCTGGATTGGATACTTGCGGCATCTGCGCAGAGGAAGCACCTGAAGTAGATACCAACGTCCCAGCATCTACGGACAACGAATTGTCCTGAGGGTCAAGTTCATCCGGCACACTCAGCGAAGCTTGAACGGACAGCGCCTCTTCATCGCGTGGGTTCATCGCAAGAATCACGCGGCACGATTGAAGAACTTCTTCCGTCAGACCTTGCGCCTGGTAAATTTTGATCAAGGTACGGTGGGCACGCAGGTTGTCTGGACTGAGCTTGACGGCACCTTCGAGAACGGCCCTCGCCTTGGTCGGCTGATCCAATTGGTCATACGTCCGCCCGAGAGCGACCATCGCGGTAATAAATCCAGGGTAGTGCTTCAAGCCTTCTTCCAATACCGATACGGCCTCTTCCCACATGCCGACTTTGCAGTATTCTTCAGCCAGAGGAAGAAAGACCTTCGATTGAGGATTTTTCGCCAACTGAACGGCAAGACGATCAATTTCAGCGGCATTCTTCTGGTTCGAAGCCATGGTCAGCGTCCCTCCATTATCTTTGAGACGGGTTCATGCACTGGCGCTGGACACATCAACGCTCGAGCGGCGTCGAGAATCCTGTCGGAGACCTCCCGTTTCGTCAGCAAGGGAAGAGCCGTCGTGTGTCCGTCTCGATCGATCAAAGTCACGACATTGTGATCACTGCCGAATCCGGAACCGGTTTTTGTGACATCGTTGGCAACGATCAGATCGAGTCCCTTTTGTTTGAGCTTCGCCTGGGCGTGGGCCAGCACATCGTTCGTTTCCGCAGCAAACCCGATCAGCAATTGGTGTGTGCGCTGTGCCGAGAGCGCGGACAGGATGTCCGTTGTCCGCTCCAGATCGAGGGTGCTCTGCTTTTTCTCCTGCTTCTTCAGCTTCTGCGAAGCGGCGTTCTTCGGCCGAAAGTCGGCAACCGCGGCAGCCATAATCACCGCAGTAGACTGCGACAGCCTTGTACTCAAGGCCTCCATCATCTCGTCCGCCGTTTCAACCTGAACGACCTCGATTCCCGGGGGCACCGGGAGAGACGTGGGACCGGTGACGAGCGTAACGTGAGCGCCGCGCTTTCTTGCCGCCTCAGCCAGCGCGTAGCCCATTTTCCCGGACGATCGATTCGATATGAACCGAACCGGATCGATCGGTTCCTGGGTTGGTCCTGCTGACACTAGGATACGGTGCCCCAGCCAGTCCTGTGCGGGAAGCAGCACCGACCGAACTGCATCAAGAACCCTTGTTTCTTCCGCAAGTCGGCCTTGCCCGACTCGACCGGATGCCAGCG
>NZ_CDLUDY010000034.1:0-8151 GCF_975968855.1 Petrachloros mirabilis | reverse complement strand
TCTCAAGGGCGATTTCCGGTGGTGTTTGCGGGAGCCCTAGTTCCTTGATTGCTTTGCTGCAATCATAATGCATTTTGTACTTCGCCATTTTGATGCCTTCCAGGGGAATGCGAGGCTGTAGGTCTGTAAGATTCGATATCCATTGGTTTAAGTAGGCGAGCGGTAAGATGGCCAGGCGAGGCAGCTTGATCGAAGGGGCCTTCACGCCGGTCAGTTTGCTCAAGATTTCGAAGACCTCGTGCAGCATGAGATTCTTGCAACCCAGGATATAACGCTCGCCTTGACGCCCCTTCTGCATGGCGAGCAGATGGCCCATTGCCACATCGTCGACGTCGACAATGTTCATGCCGGTTTCGATGTAGGCCGGCATGCGGCCCTTCATGAAGTCGACGATAACCTGTCCGGTCGGCGTCGGTTTCACGTCGCCGGCCCCGACGGGAGCACTCGGATTCACGATCACAACCGGCAAACCCTCTTTTGCCAGCTTCAGAACCTCTTGCTCGGCCAGGTATTTGGATCGTTTGTAATGTCCGGCCATCTGATCGAGTGAGACCGGTGTCTCTTCTGTGCCCAGCCCTCCGTCGTGCGGGAGGCCTATGGCGCCGATCGTACTGCAATAGACTGTGCGCTCGATGCCGACATCCCGCGCGGCTTCGAGCAGGTTGCGGGTGCCTGTGACGTTGATCTCGTAGAAGATCGACGGGTCTTTGGCCCACAGCGCATAGTGCGCAGCGACGTGATAGAGCTGTCGGCAGCCGGCTAGGGTCTTGCGCAGCGACGCCGGGTCACGCAAGTCACCGGTGAGCCGTTCTACGGGAAGACCTTCAAGGTTTTGGAGATCGGCATCGGTACGTACCAATACTCGGACGTCCACGCCGGCGCGAACGAGCGCGCGCGCGACCGCCCCTCCGACGAATCCGGTTGCCCCTGTGACGAGGGCTTTCATTGCGCTTGTTCGCCGGTTAGGGATAAATGGTATAGAGCAAGGGGCAGCATTTCGAAAATTATGAGCTTACACGACATGCATCACTGTAGTTTTCCGCGCGCCGCTTGCTTCCCCGACATTAGGAGCGGCGCGAGGTAATATACTGCGCGATCTCGCGCAGTGGATCCGCGGAGGGGCCGAAGGACGACAACCGACTGATCGCGCGCGTCACGCAATCGTCGGCTAGTTTCTTGGCACCATCGACACCGTAGAAGGTTGGATAGGTTTTTTTCCCACGTTCTGCGTCCGTATTCGGATTCTTGCCAAGTTCCTCGCGGGTTCCCGTGACGTTCAGGACGTCGTCGGCGATTTGGAAGGCAAGGCCAATGTCCTCGGCATAGCCCGTCATGTCCTCGAGCTGCCGGGCCGACGCGCCGCCGACGATGGCACCCATGCGAACAGCTGCGCGAATCAACATGCCGGTCTTGTGCTTGTGGATGTTTTGCAGCGTCGGTAGATCGATGTCCTTATTCTCCGCCTGAATATCGAACACCTGTCCGCCTACCATACCGAGATTGCCGGACCCATACGCCAATTCCTGGATAATCTGCACTTGCCGTATCGGATCATTCCCTTTCATCAGCTCCGGACGGCTGATAAGGTCGAAGGCCATTGTGAGCAGTGCATCACCGGCTAAAATGGCCATCGCTTCGCCGTAGATCTTATGATTCGTCGGCTTCCCTCGTCTGAAATCGTCGTTGTCCATAGAGGGGAGGTCGTCATGAATCAACGAATAGGTATGAATCAGTTCGAGTGAGCAGGCGACCGCCATGAGGCCAGGAGGGTTCGCGCCCAGTGCTTCTGCCGCCGCGATCGTGAGAATCGGGCGGACCCGTTTCCCGCCCGCCATCAGGCTGTAACGCATGCTTTCGTGTAGGCTGGTAGGCGGGGTAGAAGCAGGAGGCGTCACTTCGTCCAGATAGCGGTCCACCGCCACGCGTTTCTTCTCGAGATAATCCTTGATATTCATAGAGATAATTACGGTTAGCTGAGACAGGTTATCAGACGGCGCGGAGAGTAACAAATGGGTTGAATGGAGTCAAACAATGTACGCGGCTCATTGCAGAAGGCCGGTGGAGAAATAAAAAGAAGTCACGCTCTAGTCTCAAATCCGCTCCACGGTTTTTCATGCGCTTGTTATTCTCCGGACTCCTTGGCTATACTCCCTGCCCATGAGTATCAGAAAAGCCGGCGGTGATTGGGAGCCGATGCTGCTGGGGATCGAACCCCGCTATTGTAAAGTCTGCAAGCAGGGTTTGTATCGGGACAAGACGCTGTTCCGCGGCGGCTGGTCTCGTTGCAGTGTTTGCGATGAATTTGTCCACTACAGCTGCTTGGCCAGTGGAAAGGTTTCGTTCTTGAAAGCCCGGCCCCGCATCTGCAAAACCTGTCGAGCCGCTCAAGCAGGCGCATCGGTTTCTTCCGTCGCCGAGGGTGAGACTCCAGCCGCCGTAGGCTCGTGAACTCCGCTCCACAGCCAAGTTCCGTTCAGGCCCGTCCGAATTGGCATCATCTCTTTGCCCAGGTGGTACGCTTTGCATTGGCACCGGCGGTGATGCTTTTCAGCGGGTTCTTTACCGCGAACTTTTTTATCAGCGGCCAATACACCTGGCCAAGGACCAGTCGCGCATTCGCCCTAACCCTTACGGTCCTCGTTCTCTCCTATGAATTTGTTTACAAAGAACAGCGATCAAGAACGGGTTCAGGGGAGCAAGCACGCGCAGCAGTGTTGTACTCTTGTGTGATTCCCTATCTTGTCGGCGTCCTGCTGATGCTGGCGCTTTGGAAGTTGTGACCGGTACTCGATCATGGGGAGAGCAATGGCTCAGGTCTTTCGCAGCGGGGCCTTTCTCCAGCAATGTTGGGCGGTCCATCCACTTTGCCTAGTTGTCAAACGGATTGATGACAACAACCGCCTGATCCTCGGCTGCACTTCCTGCCGGTCCGCTCACCATCTGGTGCTGTCGTCTGTGGTCGTAAGAGCCTCAGCCGTGCAGGAGGATGCAGGGGATTCGCCGACAAGCGGTCCTTATGGACCGGAAGGGCTAGCGCAACTCGACGACTGTGTCGCGACCCATACTTCAGCTTTGTCTCTTCGTGCAATGGACGTGCTGGAGGACAGCGCAATGCTTCGTTGCGCCGAATGCCGTCGGCATTATGCGCTGACGGTATCCTCGTTCGAAACTCATCAAAAGTGACCGGCTTCCTTTCAGCGTGTTTGCGAACGCGGTTTCTTCAATGGCAGATACCTCGACCTATTTTACAGATGAAGAAATAAGGCTTCTCGCGGATGCGGAATTCTTCCGTAAAAAAGCCAGGATTTCTGGAAAGATCCGCGTGCAACTCGAGTCCACCCGTGAGATGTTGCGGCTCGAACTCAGCCGTGCTGCACTCTTGACTCCGGCAGATTTCAACCCTGATTGCGTACAGTTTGTGAAAGGTGAGCACCTGGAACACTTTCCGTACCAGTATCTCGATTGTCCGAAGCATTTTCATGGCGTGGAGAAATGCAGCTTCCGAACATTGTTCTGGTGGGGGCACCATGCCGCATTTGCTTGGATCCTTGAAGGTTCTTTGGTGAAGCGATACAAGAAGAACCTCATCGATCGGTACCATGCCATTGCAGGGCGAGAGTTGGAATTGTCGATTGCTCCGACGTTGTGGGAATGGAAGCGAGGTGAGGGGTACACGTTGCCGGTCACACACGATCGGAAGGCACGGATCGGTGCCGTGGTTGCAGAGCGCTCATTCCTGAAGATAGCCCGCTTCGTCACACTGGATGATGCTCGGATCCAAGGCGGAGAATTGGCCAGCCTCGCGCGCGAGTCCTTTGGGGCCATGCGGCCTCTCCTGTCTCCGTAATTGTGCCATGGCGGGGATTTCGGTAGACTAGCGCGCATCGTTCACAAGGAGCATGGTAGCAGTGAAAGGATATTGAGCCGTAAGGAGGTTATTGTGAAGAATCCGCTATGGCAACTGGGCACGGGGTTCGTGTTGTCTATTGCAGTCTTGACGCTTGGGGGTTGCGGAGGGACGGGACAAACCGTTTACCTCGACATTGTCCCCAAATTGCAGCCTGGTCCTTTGGTAAAGTCGGAACCAGTGAAGGTCGTCATCGAACCATTCGAAGATCGGCGGGTCGAAAAGAGTCGGGTTGGAACGCGCACGCACTTATGGGGGGGAGCCACGTTCTTCAATGTTTCCGGAGACAAGCCTGGTGAGGTATATGCTCAGGCGTTTGCGGAGCGGTTGAGGACCAGAGGCTGGGGAAACCGTTCGTGGAACGTGCGGGTCGCTCCTGCCGGGACAGTGAACGATGCTGACATCGTGATCACAGGACAGATCTTCGAGTTCGCCGCGAACGCAAAGAGCCGGCTCTTCTCAACGTACATTACGGCCAGCAGCAAGCTTACGATCTCTGCCAACAACAAAGTGGATGGTACCAGCACGATCCGGAGCCTCGAAGGCGAGCAAAGCGATACCGTTTTCTGGTTCAACGAGTCCGATGTCCAGCGCCTGCTAACTGAGACGCTGCAGGACACGATCGTTCGATATATTACGGACACCAATATTTCCAAGGGAGCATTACGCCCGGTCCGATGATGGATATGGCGGGTGGTGACGCTGGTGCGTGAACGCCGCTGGGAAACCTCCGCGCCGATGACTTTTGCACAGGTGTTGGAGGTCGGTGAACGTTTGGCCGCACTCGGGCTTCATCCAGCCGTTCCCGCCAAAGACATCATCTGTTACGTTGAAGAATGGACCGTTGATTCCCCTCAAGATTTCGACGAGTTGGATGCCTGGGCGACCGAGGACACGACTCTCGTTCATGTCCGGGAAGGGTGGCGGGGAGATTTCTTCCTCCTAACCGGGGCCTACCACACAACCTACCAACGGTATCAAGATGTCGGGACCTACTGCTCAATCAGCCATCCCTGGCGGATCCGTGAACAGATGAAGTTCCATGAAAGCCGGGGCATGTTGTGGATTGGTTTCAGACACGCCCATTCCTTCATTCGTGTTCGTCTTCAAACAACCGAGGTCATCACGCCCGGTGAAACAAGAGGGGATGGACAACGGCATCACTGGCTAGAAGAGCGGCGCACAGCCTTTCTCGAAGCCATTACAACGATTGGATTGCCGGTTGAAACCGCGATTGAGAAAAATCAGGTGGTGCTTCATCCCAGCGATCCCTCAGCGCCGTTTTTTTGTTCCTGGCCAGACGCGTTCGGCCCTTGCCAGTTCGAATACAATACAGCCGACGCATTTGAGTTTCTCGTTCCTGGGACCCAACTCGCCGCTACCTGCTCGACGGAACCCGTCGGGGTTCGTGCCTACCTGACGGGATTTTCAGAGGCTGCATTGGAAGATTTCCAGGCGATCCTACCCCCGGCCCGGCTGGTCTACCGCTGTTCCGTTCACTGCCCTTTTGACGATGTCCCGGAAATCCGTTCGACGATCGAGCCGGATGGCCGCCTCTATGCCACGATCTGCGAATTTCAAAGTCAGGAACTTCTTCCCGGGGGGGAAGATGCGTCGGCGATTGTCGGAATTGTCGGGTCGAAGGCAGGTTTTGCGATCGAAGTCCGTCTGAACAAGGCGCCGTTGAAGGAGGAACTAATGGCTGGATGGTTGGAACGGCTGATCGGACATCCGGTTATCTATGCGCCGCTTCCGGCCTTCGTGTAAAACGGGTTAAGTCCAAGGCTGAGGCTGAGTTCGGACCCCTCTGCGATTAGACTCGACCGAAGCGACACTAGCCTTCATGAAACGAACTTTTCGTTGATCAAATCCAGACGATTCCGCAGAGTGGAGTCATGAGTCCACTCTCCAGGATGCAGTCACTGCTGGCCAGCCCCTATATGCCGGCGGTGTTTTTCCTCTCGGGGGTGACTTACGACACGCTCACGCTGACACGGATCGATCGCCTTCAGGACAATCTCATTCTTCTCATCTATTTGTTGCTTCTCGGCCTGCTCATCGTACTGATTGGCAGGCTCGGCATCGAACCTCCGCCGGACGATGAGAAAGTGGCATCGCTGCCGCCTGTTTTCCGGTGGGTGCTCCGGAGCAGGCCCTATTATCCAATGGCCAGCCAATTCCTGCTGGGCGGGCTCTTCAGCGCGTACACGATTTTCTATTTTCGAAGCGCGACCCTCACGACAACAGCCATCTTTTTCGCCGTCCTCATCGTCCTGCTTGTTGCTAACGAATTTCTTCGCGACAGGCTGTCGAACCTCAAGCTTCTCGTGAGCCTCTATGCGCTGACCTGTTTTGCCTTTTTTACCTTTTTCCTGCCGGTCATGACCGGATGGATGAATACCCCTGTCTTCTTGTTCGGAGCGGGGTTGAGCGCAGCGGTCACGTTTCGCGTCGTGCAATTGATTTATAGGAACAATCCGGAACGGTCGAGCCAAGAAGCCGTTGCGGTGCAAACCCCGGCCTTCGCCTTGATCGGGCTTTTGGTGGGTTTCTATTTTTTGAATTGGATCCCTCCTGTTCCGCTCTCGATGAAGTTCGGCGGGATCTATCATGAAGTGAAGCGAAGCGGCGAGAAGTTTGAACTGTCGTTCGAGAAGGAATGGTATGAAGTCTGGAAGCAGTCGGATACCACATATCCGGCTGACGAGCCGATCTATTGCTTTACAGCTGTCTTTGCACCGGTAGCGTTAAAGACGACAGTCTATCACCACTGGTACTTCAGGCGTGATAGCAGCATGTCCTTTACCCACACCGACAAGATTCCACTTCCAATCTCCGGCGGACGCGAAGGCGGCTACCGCGCCTATACCTTTAAGCAGCGGTTGGACCCTGGCGAGTGGCGCGTAGATGTCGAGGCCGAAGACGGGCGCATCATTGGGCGGGTCTCGGTAACAGTCGAGCAAATGGACACATCGAAGCCAAAACTGGCGACGATATGGTATTGAGGCTTGCTGTGAAGTTCCTCAGCGGTCTCAAACTGCTTGAACAACGTGACGGCGAGGGGAAATCTGCGGAGGAGGGCGACCGAGTCATATACAAACAACATGCGGCTCTTCCTCAACAAGGGCGATGAGGTCCCGCTGAATGCCAGGCAAGCAGCATATCTGCCGAAGACCATGCTGAGAATCGATAACGGCGTCACATTCGTCGATCACACGATAAGACTGGGGCGACGGGAAGTGATTGCCGGTGTCGAATACGGGCTGATGGGCATGAAAGTCGGTGGCTATCGCAAGGTCCGCATCAGCCCGCACTTGGCCTATCGCGAGAAAGGAATCCCCAATCTTATCCCCCCACACGCAGTGTTGCATTGCGAACTCTGGTTGCGAGAGATTGTGCAAGAAGCGTAGAGTTCCCTGCTCATGAGCCCGCGAACGTTGGATTCTTGTCCCTCAAGCCCAAACTGCGTGTCGACGCTAGCGCCGGCTACGGATGAACGGCACGCGATAGCTCCGTACCGCTATACAAAACCACGCGCCGAAGCGAGAGAGGCGCTGAAGGCGGCGATTGCTGCTCTGCCCCGTACGAAACTCGTGGAGGAAGACGAGGTGTATTTGCGCTACGAATTCACCAGTCTTCTATTCCGCTTCGTCGACGATGTCGAATTTGTTTTCGATGATGCGTCAAAGACCATTCACTTCCGCTCCGCATCCCGCACCGGTTACGGCGACCTCGGCGTCAACCGAAAACGCATGGAGGAAATCCGGTTGCGCATCGTGGGGAAACTCTAGTTCTGACGCTCGCGCATACCTTTCCAGGTAACACGACTGCCTGAGTGTCTTCGGCATCTTTTTTACGCCCGGAGGAGAAGAAGGCCGCAGAAGAGGGTGAGGACTGGACGGGCTAGCCTCAAAAAGCAAGGGACCTAATGGCCAGGGGGTGTCGGCTTCGGGCCGAGACGCGTCGTATGCTGGAAGATGCATTTCGGGCAGGTGTAATGGACGAACTGTCCGCTCGCCACTAGCCGCTTTCTCATCGGGACCTTGCACCAGGTGCAAAGCCGGTCCGGTGGCTCAGTGGATGTTGAGCCGGGATGGGAAGCAGCGGCTGTCATGGGCGGCATTGTCTCCGAGGGCGGAGAAGCTTGTCAACCAAGGAGGCGTCGCCGACACGTTTCCGGAAAAATATTTTTAGTCTGGCACCTCATGCAAAATAAAACATGGTATATTTCATCAATTCCACTC
>NZ_CDLUDY010000033.1:0-7023 GCF_975968855.1 Petrachloros mirabilis | reverse complement strand
GTGGCAGGCGGTGGATCTGTCGAGACGCACGCTGACCGTCTTCAAATCGAAGAATGGAGAGCGCCGAACCATTCCGCTCAACCGGACGGTCACGGACTTGTTGATGTATCGGTCACGTGTGAAGCCGGCAATGGTCGAGTATGTGTTTTGGAGCGAAGTGGGTACGCCACTCGATGGGCCGAATCTGAGACGGGCCTTCCGGTCAGCCGTGAAGAAAGCCAAGATCGAAGATTTTCATTTCCATGATCTGCGGCACACCTTCGCTACGCGAATCGTCCAAGTGGGTGTGGATCTCTACAAAGTCCAGCGGCTTCTTGGTCATAAGTCGCCGCAGATGACTCAGCGGTATGCGCATCACTATCCAGAAAGTCTACGGGATGGGGTCGAGGCGCTGGAGCGGGTTAGCACAAATTTAGCACAGTCGAGGGTCACGCTACAGGCCGTTTCCGTAACTGCTTGAAAGATTGGTGCCCCCGACACGAATTGAACGTGCGACCCGCGGTTTAGGAAACCGCTGCTCTATCCAACTGAGCTACGGGGGCGTGGGAGCTACGATACTGAATAGGGTCTGAAAAGTCCAGGTAAGTGTTGGGGTGCAGTGAGTCATGAAGTGGATGTGTCTTGTATTTCTTTTATTCAGACAGCAGCTCATCCTTTTTCGGAATCTGATTCAGTAAATCGGCTCGAATTTGGTAGATGCCTTGGAGCCGGTTGCCCATCGCGTAGGCCAGACCGTTGGCCTCGTTGCCGATAGATAGTTTCCCTGCGATCTTTCCGTCTTTTCCCGTGGCGATGAATTCCGCCGCCGGGCTTACCAGTCCATAGGGGGCGAGTGGCCCGGCTTGCTTGACGACCCGTTCTTCCGCCGGCACGTTGGCCACGCGGCTGACGAAGAGATTAGCCGCCTGCTGGTTGACCTTTTCAGTCGGGTGTTCTTCCAAGACCCATTCGTCATGCTGGTGGATCAGTGCAAACTGGCTCGTGCGGGTCTTTACAGTGAGCATGGCGATGTCGTCGGGTTCGACGCCGAGGAGTCGTTTGTCCTGGAAGTTGAAGAGTTCTTTAGTGAAGTCGTTGATGAAGACGGGATTGATTTTATAGAGGGGGGCTTCCGGGGTCGTTTCGGCAATGGCTTCGCCGCTGGCCGGGTCCGGTTGATACAGCTTGACGGTTTGATCGCCGTCCGGTTGATGCAACGTGATCTTCACCTTTGGGGGTCCGAGGGTTTTGGACAGATTGTCCCGCTCTGGTCCCGGATCGACCATGCCCATCGCCTTGAGGTCTTCCAGTCGAAAGAGCATGACGCGGATCTCATTCAGGTCTGCCTCCGCTTCCACCGGATAGCGAATCTTCCATTTGGGTTTGGGTTTGTCGCTGATCCTGTAGAGCACCATCTCGGTGGTCGGATAGGTCAGTCGAATGCGATCGATTTCTCCCTGCGTGATGTGGAGGATATCCTTCCTCCGGAACGTCATGAGCGATTTGTTGACAAAGTCTTTGGGCGCGAGATCGGTGAGGAGCACGCTGTTATCCGAGCTGCGGAGGACGTAAAGCGTGGAGGACAGCGGGCCGCTGTCGCCGATGGAGAGAGTTTCTTCCTGGTCGCCGGCCTTAATGATGAGGGTCGTGACAGGTTTCTCCAAGCCGAATGGTGACAAAGCTTTCGGGTGCTCTTCGACAATCCGTTCGACGGAACCGGTGACGATGGCGCGGATGAGGCTTTGGAGTTCCCGCTGGTCGGCCTCGGTTTTGAGGGGCGCGGTCAGCATCCAGCCCTGGTCCGCTGTGCGTTCGAATGTGAGTTCTTCTCGGTCGGTCTTGAACGTGAGTGAGGTGAGAGCCTGCTCGTCCAGTGTGAGGACTTTCTTTTTGAGTATCTCGGCCTGTTCTTCCGACTGCTGGGCGGGGAATTCGACCGTGTAAAGGTATAGGCCGAGACCGGCAAGGACGACGGCCATAACTACTGTTGGCCAATACCGCATGCCTGCTCCCTTTATAAGCGCCGGCGTTTGCGCCACACGTTGATGCCCAGGATGAGGAGCAAAGCCGGGAGGAAGATCACCTGAATGTAGAGTAGGGCCCGTTCTTGGATCGGGTTCGGCACGAAGGGGCGAAGCGCCTGGTCCCGGGGGCCGATGGCAATCATCTCGCGGTCCTGGGCAAGCCAGGCGGCGGTGTGGAGGAAGAAGTCGGTGTTGCCAGGAAAGTTGACGAAAGCGTTGGAGGCGAAGGTTGCGTTGCCGATGACTACGATGGCCGGTTTGGGTTTGCCTTCTTCCGGCGCCGACTTTGGTGCGAGGGCCGCCGCCATCGGCAATGGGCCCTTAATGTCTTCCTTTTCGCTGAGGCTTACGACGCGGCCTTTGAGGTCAGTCTCGGCCCAGCTGTTTGGCGAGGTGCGCGCGAGGGGGACAAAGTCCCAATCCTTGCCGGCCTGCTCGTTGAAGCTGACGTGCTGGGCGAGTGGAAACAGCACGGCGGCGTTCAAGTCCTGCGTGATTTCATGCTCTGTAAAGGTACGGACGAGGAGCGCAGTCAGGTCGCCCTCGGCCAAACGATCTTGTAGATCGACGAGCACGCCGGGACCGAGTGCGAGCCCCCAACGGGTCAGGAGCGGGGCAACATCAGCCTGCGTCTCGGGATCGATCATGAGAAGCAGATGGCCGCCCTTCTGTACATAGGTATGGATGCGGTCGAGTTCATCGGTGGTGATCGGTTTTTTCGGCCCGACCACGGCCAGGATCTCAGTGCCTTCAGGAACTTCGGATTGCGTGAGCAGGCTGAGGGTGTCCACGTTGTAGCCCTGCTTCGTCAAGATTTCTTTGGCTTGTGAGAGCCCGGTGCGTTCACGATCCTCAAAGCTCGGTTCCCCGTGGCCCTCCAGAAAGAGGATGCGCTTTTTGTCGTCTTTAGATACTCGTATCAGCGCCCCGGTCAGTTCCGCTTCGGAGGGGTTGGTCACGCGGATCGTCTGCGTCCCGCTTTCGAAGATTGCCGTGTCGGTTCGCGTCACGCCGTAGCTCTGGGCGAGCTTCGGCTGGCGTTCGGGATCGACGAATTCCACAGTGATTTTCGCGCTGGCCTGCCGGTAGCTGTCGAGGCGCTCTTTATAGGACTGATAGCCGGGATCTTTCTCCCGGGTGAATACGGTAATCTTCACGTCGCGCGGGAGGCTCCGGATGACTCGATGGGTCTGAGGCGCTAGGGAAAAGTTCTTGTTCTCCGACAGGTCCCACCGGACGGAATGGCGGGCGGCCAGGAAATTTACGATGGCGAGGATGCTGATGAAAAACAGCACCATGAGCAGGCTATTGGTGCCCATCCTGGTGGAACGGCGTGCCGAGAAAGCCTTGAACGTTTTGAAATGGATGATGAAGAACACAACCAAGCAGGCCAGCGCCAAGGCTTCCACCGCAGTGACGATCCACAGTTTGTCTGGTGCGAGGCTGTAACCGATCACGCCGCTTACGGCGAGAGTGATCCCGATAATACCGAGAGGAAGTGTGCGAAGGCTCATTTCCACCTGGCGGAATCCACAACCCGGTGTGCGAGGAAGAGCATCAAGACGATAGCGCTGCCGAAATAGACGAGGTCCTTTGTATCGATGAGGCCCCGCACCAGTTTTTCATAGTGGTCCATGTAGGAGATGTGGGAGATGATTTGCCCTGCCGTAGTATCTCCGAGGAGCGACCCAAGGCCTGCTAAGAGCCAAAGAAACAGCAAGAGGCCAAAGCTGACGAATGCGGCTACTATTTGATTTTCCGTAAGGGCCGAGGCGAGGAGGCCGACGGCAAGGAAAAGCGCTCCCAATAGAGTCAGCCCCAAATAACCGGTGAAGATTGGGTACCAATCGAAGTCGCTGAAAAGGGAGAGTGTTAGGGGAATCAGGCCTGTAAGGCCGAGCAATCCGAGAAAGATAAGGAAAACACTCATAAACTTGCCCGCGACGATCTCGTTGAGGCCGATCGGCGAAGTCATAAGAAATTCGAAGGTCCGGAGCTTTTTCTCTTCCGCGAAAAGGCGCATCGTGAGGATAGGGAGAATAATCAGCAGGACAAAGCGGATACTGGCGAAGAGGTTGCGGAAGACGAGATCGTTTAGGTTGATCTGAGCCTGGCCCTGCATCTGCATAAGCTGGATCGCCTGGGCTCCGGCGAAGACGATATATAGGTACGACAGCAGGCCCACGATGAGCAGGAAAACGGCTCCGACGACGTAGACCACGGGAGATACAAAGTAGGAACGGACTTCCTTGGCGATAAGGGCTTGGACCGGCGTCATGCGTTCGCCTCCGGCGCCGATGCCGCGACGCCTTCTTCTGAATCCGTTTGGGTTTGTGCGAGCCCCTCTTCGTGCCTGGTAAGACGGAGGAAAACGTCTTCCAACGTCATGGAAATGGATTTCAATTCCACGAGTCCCCAGCCCCCCGTCACGGCGAGCCGAGCGACTTCTTCCCTTATGTCCTGCCCCAATTGGTATTCGAGGAGGTAGTGTCCGGCCGGCCCATTGGGGTGAACGTGTTGCACTCCCGGGATCTGTTGAAGTTTGGTTTCAGCCTCCGCCGGCGGGCGTGTGACCGTCAGGGCGATCTTTTCCGAATGACGGAGCCTGGCCGATAACTGCTCCGGCGTATCTTCAGCAACGATCCGTCCTCCATTAATGATGACGACACGCTGGCAGACGGCAGTGGCTTCAGGAAGGATATGTGTGCTCAAAATTACCGAGTGCGAGCCGGTTAGGCTTTTGATTAACTCCCGAATTTCAATGATCTGTTTGGGATCAAGGCCGACGGTTGGTTCGTCCAGAATCAGGATGGGTGGATCATGCAAGAGCGCTTGCGCCAGTCCGACCCTTTGCCGGAACCCGCGCGACAGGTTGCCAATCAATCGGTGCTGAACTTGTCCTAATCCAAGCCGTTCGACCTCCCGTGCAATCGCACTTGTGAGGGACAAGGCGGAGAGGCCACGCAGGCGGCCGACGAACTGGAGGTATTCTGAGACAGTTAATTCCTGATACACCGGTGGGGTTTCAGGCAGATAACCGATCCGTTTCTGCACCTCTAAGGGCTGATCCGCACAGTCGAAACCCGCCACTTTCGCAGTCCCCTCCGTAGCCGGCATGAAGCAAGTGAGAATCCGCATAGTGGTTGTTTTCCCGGCCCCGTTCGGACCCAGGAATGCCAATACCTCACCCTTAGCCACGGAAAAGGTTACGCGATCGATTGCGGTATGTTGTCCGTATCGCTTGGTAACTTGTTGAACTTCAATCATATAACTGTTGGGGATACGCCTGGTAACCGAATGATATTCACGAGGGCTACAGGGGTGGGCTGACGGTGGTCGTTTGATCCATCACGATCGGTCATCTTACTCAGGCCGTGGGGGCCAGTCAATATCGAGACAGAACCTGAAACCTTTACAGAGGCGAGCCCCTCTTGTTAGGGTCCAAACCTTTCGCTCTGCCTCTGAAAGATGATCCCGCATATTGAGATGAGTCTGCCGGTCGATGCTCGCCGTTGGCGCAAGGCATTTCTCGTGCTGGTGTTATCAGCGCTCGGTTGGATTGTTCCCATGGCAATCGAGGCGAAGCAAAGCCGTGTCTACAAGGTCCAGGGGACAATCGTTGCCATTACCCTAAATCAGATTCCCCAGTTGGTCGTGGTTAGGACTCCTTTAGGGCCACGAGACCACATGACCGTCGGAGCGATAGTGAATGCTCAGACGAAGGTTTTCAGAGGGCGTAAGCGAGTGGCATTGAAGAATCTGTGGGAAGGGGAATCGGTTTGGTTGACGTATACCAAGACGAAGACCGGGGTCTTGGCGCAACTGATTCGAGTCAAGGGGTGAGGGTCTTTTCGGCGGTTGACTAAGATCGGCTGCGGTACGTAATATGAGATTGTCTGGGCGGTCAAATAGTTCATTTCTGTACATAAATTTGAAGGACGAGTCTTTTTTCTCTGGGGAAAAGGTAGGGGGTAAGGGCTACGGTTTCGGTATTGTGTGGGTGGCACTGTGGGCTTAGATTTGAGACCGACAGATCATGGAATGACAGGTTGTCGGTTCAACCAAGCAACACAGAGGTTGAAAATGAATCAAGGCATGATGAGACCAGCCAGTAAACTGCTTCTTTTTAGTGCGCTGGGAACCATAGGGCTCTTAAGCGCCTGTTCTTGGATTCCAAAAGGCGACGCAAGATTCGATGTGGGAATCAAGGATCGAGGCGTTGCCTCCTGGTATGGGGCTCCCTTCCATGGTAGGCAAGCTGCCAATGGTGAAATATATGATATGGAAGCCTTGACTGCTGCCCATCGAACCATGCCACTAGGTAGTATTGTTCGCGTTGTCAATCTAACCAATGACAAGCACGTCCATGTTCGGATTACCGACCGTGGCCCTTATGCTAATGGGAGGATCCTGGACCTTTCCCATGCCGCCGCGCTTACTCTGGGCATGGAGCAAGGCGGGCTTGCGATCATTGAAGTGGAAATTGTCGGGGATCGCAATTTGGAGAACCTCGTTGCTTCAGATATTGCATCGGGAAGGCTCTTTTCTCTCCGCCCTGGGACGGCCAATAATAATGATGAACGCGAAGCTGCTGTCCTGAGCCATGCAGTTAGGCCTCTTCCCGGTGATATCTGGCTCATTCGGAGAATCCGCAGTATTTCCGCTATGCTCGCAGCCGATCACACGGCACACACTGAAGTCGCTGCTCTTGCGTTGAGCTAATCAAACGGGCGCCTTCCTGAGTTGACAGTGCGCGAAGCACTCCACTAGACTCCCCAATCTGGTTACACGTATAGCGCATGCAACAGATTCTCTTGATCCTATAACGGAGGCGGACGCTCAATGGCTAAGAAGAGGGCAGAGGAATCGGACGAGGCGCGACTGAAGAAGAAGATCGCAGCCAAACTTGCAGGGCACAGCAATCCTGAAGGCGATGCCGCACTGCGGAGTTTGCACAAGCGATTAAAGCGAGAGCAGCGAAAGCGACGTGCGCTAGCGCTCAGGAAGAAGCATGCCGCGG
>NZ_CDLUDY010000032.1:0-3592 GCF_975968855.1 Petrachloros mirabilis | reverse complement strand
TCTCTGATTGCCTGTATGCGGCCTTGCATATCCTTGGCAAGCGCAATCCCTTCCTTCTTCCTCATCTCTCCCAATGTCTGGATCGCTCGCATGGCAAGTTTCTGATCTATCTTTGCCAGCTTCGGATCATCACCCGGCTGGTCGCTCAGCGACATGACATCTCGAAGCCCCGCTACGAGCGCAAGATCGTTGGATCCACTGAGTTTGAAGGATTGTTTCAGCGTGCGAAGGGATTGATGGTACTGTTTCGCAAGCGCCTGGTCAAGGTAGACCGTTGCCGCCTTCCCTTTCCCCCCCTGTAGAATCACCGTCATGTCCACCCGTCCCCTGGCGCACTGCTGTTGCACAGCCTTTTTGAATGAGTCTTCGAGGTGTGTCAGTGAACGAGGAAGGCGGCACGCAACCTCGAGGAACCGGTGGTTCACGGATCGAATCTCGACGGTGACGGAACCGTCCTGCCAGGGAGCCTGCGCCCGTCCAAACCCCGTCATGCTGCGAATCATGCTTGAAGTTTTCCTTTCCATGAACACAGTGAATAGATGGGGCAACCGCTGCATTGAGGAGCCCGAGCCATGCAAACATATCTCCCGTGGAGCAACAGCTGTTGCGATACCGTTGTCCACTGTGACGGCGGGAGTAACCGTTGAAGATCAGTTTCGATCCGATCCGGATCGTGAGACTTGGTCAAGGCAAGGCGATTCGCGACACGTATGACATGGGTATCGACGATGACCGCTGGTTTCTCGAAGGCATTGCCAAGCACGACATTGGCGGTTTTTCGTCCAACGCCGGGCAATGTAACCAATTCTTCGAGGTTGTCCGGGACTCTCCCTCTGAATCGTTCCGTCAATGCGTGACTGCATGCCACGATATTCTTGGCCTTGCTCTTGAAAAATCCGGTTGAACGAATCAGTTTCTCGACCTCCGGCAATCGCGCGTTCGCCAATTCTTTCGGCGTCGGATAGCGACGAAAGAGCGTCGGCGTCACTTTGTTGACCCGCTCATCGGTACATTGAGCCGACAGGATGGTCGCGATCAGCAATTCCCACGGCGAGCGATGATCGAGCTCCATCTTTGGGGAGGGCCTTGATTGGTTAAGCACAGCGGCTATCTTCTGAACACGTTTTCGCCCGACGGCGATTGAAGTATTCATCGTGGTCATTTCGGTCCAACGGAGCAGGATTGTGCAGAGGTTATGCCCGAGAAGCAAGGGCCAGCGAATCGCTGTGGGGCGACAACGAATGCATCGAGCGGTTGTGAAGAGCAGCCAGCTGGCGTTCCAGATGATCCAACAATGGTGGTAACGTTTCGGAATGAAGGGCAGAGATGCCAATGGCCTGATATCTGCGGCACAGAGCATCGACTTCTGACTTCGTAATGCGGTCGCACTTATTGAGGACCAGAGTCCTGGGAATTCCGTCGAAGCCCAGGTCCGTCAAGACCGTTTCTACAGCCAGAATGTGCGCATCAATGTCTTTGGCCCCCGCGTCGACCACATGAATCAAGAGATCCGCCTCGCGCAATTCCTCCAGCGTCGTCCGGAACGCGCCAAGCAACTCCGAAGGGAGGTCTCTAATGAAGCCCACGGTGTCCGTCACGATCACTTCACGATCCTGTGGAAATCTGAGCCTCCGGCTCGTTGTATCCAGCGTTTCGAACACTCGATCTTCAGCCGAAACCGAACTCTTGGTCAGCACGTTCAACAGCGTGGACTTGCCTGCATTCGTGTATCCGACCAGAGAAAGAACCGGCAGGCCGTGCCTCGTTCTGCGGGCACGCCGTTGATCCTGATGGCGGGCGAAATGCTTCAATTCACGCTCTAGATGCGTAATACGGTCCCTGATACGTCGCCGGTCGGTCTCCAATTTAGTTTCTCCCGGTCCTCTTGTCCCGATCCCACCGCCCAGCCTGGAGAGTTGCGTGCCTTTTCCTGAGAGCCTGGGAAGCAAGTAATGCAGTTGAGCCAACTCCACCTGCACCTTGCCTTCTCTGCTATGAGCCCGACGGGCAAAGATATCGAGAATCAGTTGTGTACGATCGATGACTTTGATGTCGGTCATTTCCGAAATGGCCCGTGATTGGGCTGGAGAAAGCGTCTGATCGAAGATCACCATGTCGGCGCCCTTGTGGAGCGTTTGAATCAAGACGTCTTTCAACTTGCCGCTGCCCAGAAGATACCGCTGATGACCGTCCGCAGTGCGTTGGACCAACTGTTCAATCACGGTAACACCGGACGATGCTGCCAGCTCAGAAAGCTCGACCAGACGCTCTTCCTGCTCGGCTCTGCTCCGTGTCGACGCGCTCACCAAAATGGCCGATTCCCCTCCTTGGCCGACGGCGTGGGTCGCGCGCGCCTGCTGAAGGTCTGCTTCCAGTTCAGCAATGAATTGATCGAAGGCGAGGGCGCAATGGTGAAAGGGCGTCGCCTTAAGCACATTGCACAGCTGACCGGTCCTGTTAGGCGGCAACAGATGGGCCAGATAGAGTTGCCCGGGGTGACCATCCGTCGTGACCGAAAGCACGCCGATCATGTCGAGACGAAGATAGGCAAGGTCCGTCAGGGATTCCTGATTCAGAGGCTGATCCTGCAGCTGAGTTCTGATCAAGCGCAGGCCGCGCAGCGAGCGGGAACCGGCACGAAACTTTGCCAGGGTCGTCGGAGACAGGATAAGTTCCGTCCCGACGATGATTTCCTGAACCTGCCCCCTCCTCGTCAGCACCACGCAAATTGGCCGGCGATATTCGTGCGTGAGCTGGCACATCGTTCTGGCCAATTCGAGGGACAGGACCTTATCGTGCGGCACCCGCCGCCGATAGAGTCGCTCAAGTGCAGCAAGCTGGCTGGATTTGAGACCGCTTAGTTGTCCGTGAATGTCTGGAATCTGAGAACTCCTTTATCTGTGCAATAGACCCATGAATGTCATGTCGCAACCGGCACAGGTTCGAGTGTCGCCACCGCTTCCTCGTCTAATGCCATCGTTCTTCCAGCCCGCAGAGCTTCAAGGCCGGCCGCAGCGATCATCGCCGCATTGTCTGTACAATACCGCAACGGAGGAATGCTGAGCCGGATGTGATGGACCTGTGCCTGCTCTTGAATGATGGCTCTCAGCCTGGAATTTGCCGAGACCCCCCCGACCACGGCCAGCGCATTGACCCCCGTCTGTTTGAGGGCAGCGAGGGCTTTCCTCGTCAATTCGGTGACGATGGCTTCCTGGTAGCCTGCTGCCAAATCCGCCTTGCGACGGGCTATACTCTGTTCATCCATATCTTGAAGTTTGTAGAGCAAAGAGGTCTTTAAACCGCTAAAACTGAATTCGAGATTTCCGTCCTTGAATGAAGGAGTGGGGAACCGAATCGCTTTGGGGTTTCCTGTTTGAGCCAGTCGGTCGAGCGCGGGTCCGCCGGGAAAACCGAGCCCCAGCATTTGCGCCCCCTTGTCGAAAGCCTCACCCGCTGCATCGTCTCGGGTGCAGCCCAACAACCGGCAGCTTCGATCGTGATGGCGGAGATAGAGATGGGTATGGCCGCCTGACACAATGAGAATGACACAAGGTAACGGGAACGATGGATCTTGAAGCCAGGCAGAGGCAAT
>NZ_CDLUDY010000031.1:0-12828 GCF_975968855.1 Petrachloros mirabilis | reverse complement strand
CGTGGGTGGCGGCGGCGCAGTCCCGGGGATCTATGAGTTCGACAGCTGGAGCCCCCACCTGCCATGGTGGACGCACCATGACGTGCTCCCTTTGACTGACGTTCCAGGATGTCTCAAGTGTCAGATGTGTTGAGCTTATGATGAGCAGAGCCTGTTCTTCTTGTGCCCTTATCCAGGCAACCTCGCGTGCGTGGTACCGAGGTTCTTGCGGCTCCTTAAGAGCGGGATCTTCCTCCCGCTCGATCCAAATCAAACCGATTGATTGAAGCGGGGCGAAGACCGCGGATCTGGTCCCGACAACCACCTCTACGCGTGCTTGACGAATCTGTGACCAGATCTCGCCCTTTTGACGGTCAGACAAACCGCTGTGCAGGCAACCGCACTTCATTGAGCCGATCCGAGATAGGAGAGAAGCTATTGATTCCGCCCGTTCCCTGTCACCGACGATCACCATCGCCGTGCGCCCGCTTCGCACGGCGTGCTCGACGGCAAGTCGGAGCAGGGTCAGGCGTTCGCTCGATAGACACTGGAGGAGAAGGCGCGAGGCCTTCCGATCGTCAAGGAATTCAATAAGTCGAGTTTTCCACTCATGCAATGCGGGCGACCTCAGGAAGGCTGCCGAACCTCCTGGGCTTGAAACAATCGCGTTCCTTCCCCCTGCAGTTGCATTCCCATGAACCGAACTTGCTCCATTGGAGGATTCATGCACCTCCTCAATCCATCCTTTTTCAATGAGCGAATCCACGAGTTTACCCTGAAGGCGGCCCCGCCCAAGTAATGTAGTTCGCCTCATGCCGCTCGGTCGTCTGTTCAATCGCTTGAGGACTTTGAGAACAGGCGTTTGATCATCCGATTCAGAAAGGACCGCCTTTTTCCCTGAGTCAGTCAGACGGAGAAGATTAGCCGCTCTTCTTGCTTGTCCTGCCGAGGGGAGGATGAGACGAAGACACTGTCCTAATGGAGCGGCATAGGATTCTGCCACTGACTGTGCCAATCGAAAGAGATTCGGCGGAATCTCGGTCTCCAATCCTTCCGCGTCTAGAGCATGAATGTCTTTAAGCTGCTCCGAAGCAATATGTGAAGGCGGTGTCTGAGTGATGGAAGCCACGGCTCCCCGTACATAGGATCGACCGAATGGAACGAGCACCAGATGACCAACACGAAGGGAAGTCCCCATTGAAAGCGGCACGCGATAGGTAAAGGGGCCGGAAAGATGCCGGGGGATTATCACATCGGCGTATAACCCGTTCAGGTTGCTCTGAGCAGGCATTCCCTCTTCGATGACCATGCGACATTGTACCAGCAGCTGAAATCCGGGAACAATAAAACGCGAGGCATCAAACGTCGGGGTAAAGAGCTGATGAATAAGAAGGGTGCCCTGTTTATCCAGGGCACCCCTTTTCGAGAAGGAAGGCAGGTGCGTTGCTACGGTTGAAGCGCCGGAACAATTTCCTTTCCTGTTGGAGAGGTCGAACCGGGAACAGTTTCTGTTGGAGCTGCTTCAGGAGTTTCCATTCCTTCCGATTTTTGGGGAGTTGAGTTCTCAAGATCAGGCAGAGAAGTATTTGAATCTTCCTGAACCACATTCTTTGCTTGGCGCTCGTCCTCGACGGGTGTTGACGGTTTGACCGCCTCTTCGGGCTGTGCGACGGTGGTTTCCGGTGGATAGATGACGATCTCGACACGACGGTTCTGTTGGCGTCCGGCTTCTGTGGCGTTGCTCGCGATAGGCTTCGTATCGGCGTAACCGACCGACGACATCCTTGCTGAGTCGATTCCGCCCTTTTCCATCAGGTAACGAACAACAGTGCTCGCCCGTGCCTTGGAAAGATCCCAATTAGTCGGATACACCGACAGAAGGGAAGGTCCTATTTCCATGTTGTCAGCATGGCCTTCGATCCGAATCAAAAGATCGGGGGAATCCTGTTTCAAACGATCGACCAGCTGATCCAAAACTTGGTAACCCTCGGGTTTGATTGTTGCTTCACCTGATTCGAAGCGGAGCTGTTTCATGAAATCGGACAGGTTGTAACGTGTTTCGTGCGAAGCCTGCTGACTCGAATCGCTACCCGGAACTACCGAGGTATCGGCAGGTGGGAGCGTCTCTGGTGCTTGGACCGCTGGGAGTGAAACGGGAAGCGGGACCATGTCAGCCGTGTCGAAGCTGGTCTGGAAGCGATCACCTTTAAGGATTCTGGATGTCGACTTCGTGATGATAGCCGTGGCAGTACGTTCTTCAGTCGACAGGACTCGCACTTCGCCGACTTTCCTAGGAGGAAGCCCCCCGCCATAACGGACAAGATCCATGCGATGTCCGATTCGAAGTCCATCTTCAGAACCTCGATCCAGATACACAATGTTCCGCTGGGCCACCAGCGTCATAGCCAGGTCCGCCTGGATATCGACCACCATGCCTGCAAGATCGCCGGAGACGGGGGAGGAACTTGCATCTGCAGCAGGAGGTAAGGAGAATTTTGCGATGGGATCGCCGGGGGCCACGGGGCCGTAGGCCCTGACGGCCTTTGCAGCAGCTAGCACCTTGTCGACCTGAACAACTTGAACCACCGCCAAGCGATTGACTAGATAGCCTAGGTATTCACCATTGGCAGGGTGAAACACCTTCCTGGTGCGTTTGAAGATTGTGTAAAGGTCACCGACTGCCACTTCTCCTGGTTTTTTCAGCTTGATGTAGAATATGTCATTTTGCCCTAGCCTCATGCGATTTCCGATGGTTTGATTATCCCCGGTAATCACATTGACAACTCCGTCCTGAGGGGTGTTTACCTGGATTGAGCCTGCGGCAAAGGAGCGTGCCGATTCACCAAATCGAATGCTGTCCAAGCCGTCCGCCCAGGCTGTTTGGAGAGAGAAAGAGCTGGCAACTACAACCAGCAGGCACGCTACAGACTGCATCCGTTGAGTAGTCATGGCGTTTGTCCTTCTTTGTTGAGGCAAGCGTTGCTCCCAAAACCATAGCAAATAGTCCTATACTGTCAAGAATATTGCGGTCTTGTCGCGATTGACCAGACTGAACACCGGTGGTATCGTGCATTTTGATTAAGTAGAATGCGAGCCCGTTTCCAAGGCTATGGGGGTTGTATGAAATCGAAAAACTCGAAGACTTCTGTTTCGACACGACTGGAGACTCAAATCCATCGCCGTAAGAAAGCTAAAGCCATTTCCCCGCTCCTGCCTGAATGGGACAGGACCGCCCAAAAACGTCCTACCCACCTTCGCATGGATTCTTCTCGCATGATACCCAAAGCGTCTTCTGCAACAAATAAGTAGGTCAGGCGACCTGTTTTCAGGCATCGGGAATCCCTCTTGATGGCTGAGAAAACTCTTCGATCAATTGTACTGCGCTACAGCCCTGCAAGAACCCTAGGACTTCAGGGACTCTTCTGTAGGTCCTTTGTGCGCTTGCTATCCCTGCAACCCACCGTCTAAGATCCCATTCTCCTTTGCAACTCAAGGTGTTGAAAGGTCATTGTCATGAGCGGTCTTGAGTTACTCCTTGAGTACCTTACAAGATATTTCCCTATTCTCTTGTTCATCTTCGTGGCGCTCGCATTCGGGGTCGTCACGTTGCTGATCAGTTTCTTGGTTCAGCCGAAGTATCCTGAGCCCGAAAAGCTCTCCGCCTATGAGTGTGGATCGGAGCCTTTTTCCGATGCACGGATGCCCTTCCCCGTCCGCTATTACATCTTCGCCATGTTGTTTGTAATCTTTGATATCGAAGTCATCTTTCTGTACCCCTGGGCGGTGGTATTCAATGACATCAACAAGGTCAGCATGATCGGATTGATCGAAATGTTGATCTTCATCGCGCTGTTTCTCGTGGCTTACGTGTATGCCTGGCGTAAGGGAGCCTTGGAATGGGACTGATTCAACTGGGTCGTCAGGAAAAGGACGGAGCACCCGACGTCATCACAACAACTGTCGAAAAAGCTGTGAACTGGGCACGCAAGGGGTCCCTCTGGCCGATGACATTCGGCCTGGCCTGTTGCGCCATCGAGATGATTGCGGCCGTCTCTTCACGTTATGACATGGACCGGTATGGTGCTGGCGTTTTTCGGGCCTCGCCGAGGCAATCGGATCTAATGATTGTCGCGGGAACCGTGTGCCGGCGGATGGCACCGGTGATTCGGAAGATTTACGACCAAATGCCGGAACCCAAATATGTGATCGCCATGGGATCCTGTGCTACATCGGGGAATATCTACGACAGCTACAGCGTTGTACAAGGTGTTGATCGTTTCGTTCCCGTCGACATCTACGTTCCAGGGTGTCCACCGACGCCGGAAGCCCTTTTCGATGGCATTCTTAAGCTCCAAGATCGGATCATGCAAAAGCGCGTATTCGTTAAACAGCCGGAACAGGTTAAGACGAGCCTAAAGATCTGAGTAATTTTATGTTGCTTCAGCAGTTGGCCAGCCGTATCCAAGAAAACTTCACCGACGGATTCGTCAAGGCAGTTGAATGGCGCGGTGATTTGGCCATTACCGTCACACGAGAGAGACTCCACGAGGTCGCCATGTTTTTGCACGACGACCCGGCAATGGATTTCGACTATATCGTTCACGTAAGTTCGGTCGATTGGCCTGACGATGAAGAACGGTTCGAGGTGGTCTACGAGTTCTATTCGATCAAGAAGTGCCAACGAATCCGGTTGAAAACGCGCGTGCCTGAATCCGATTGTGTGGTGGATTCCCTGACGGACATCTGGAAGGGCGCAGACTTTATGGAACGAGAAGTCTACGACATGATGGGAATTCGATTCCGCCACCATCCCGATCTTCGCCGAATTCTAATGCCGGACGATTACACGGAGGGTTATCCGTTGCGGAAAGATTTCCCGTTGCGCGGAAAAGGTTGGCGCGACACCTTCGAATTCTTAGATGAACCTGCAAGGTAAGAGCAATTGTAATGGCATTCGAAGACCAAAGAACGACCGTCTATAAAGTCGATCCGGAACATCCGGAGAGCGAGACGCTTCCGACTCTTCGCACGGAAGAATTACTGCTCAATATGGGGCCCCAGCATCCTAGCACCCACGGTGTGCTGAAAGTCATCCTCGAACTCGAGGGAGAGCGGTTAGTCAAATCCACGCCGGTGATGGGCTTCCTGCACCGCGGCGTCGAAAAGTTGGCCGAGGAAGGCACGTACCACCAGTTTATCCCCCACACCGACCGGTTGGATTATGTCTGCGCGATGTATAACAACTTCGCGTATTGCCGCGCGGTTGAGAAACTGATGAACGTCACGGTCCCGGAACGAGCTGAATACCTTCGGACTATCGTGGCAGAGGTACAGCGTATTATCGGACACCAGTTCTGGCTCGGGACACAGGCGCTGGACATCGGCGCCATGACGGTTTTTTTCTACTGTTTTAGGGACCGTGAAATTTTACTCGATTGGTTCGACGAACTCTGCGGTGCGCGGCTGACCACGAGCTGGTATCGGATTGGGGGAGTCGAACGTGATTTCACCCCCTCCCTCTTGGCCAAGCTTGAACAATTCCTCGCCTACTTCCCGCCGAAAATCGACGAGTATGTCATCTTTTTGGAGAAGAACAGAATTTGGCTGGCCCGTACCAAAGGAGTCGCGGTGGTCTCCGCCGAAGATGCGGTCAATTTCGGTTTGAGTGGTCCGACTCTTCGAGGTTCTGGAGTGAATTATGACCTCCGGAAAACCGAGCCGTATTCAGCCTATCCCAAGTGCGAATTCAGCGTACCGCTCGGTAAGAACGGCGATACCTACGACCGGTACTGGATTCGTGTTATGGAAATGTACGAGAGCGTCAAAATCATCAAGCAATGTCTGGCCCAGATTCAGGAAGGTCCGATCATGGCCGACGTGCCGAGCGTCACCCTGCCGCCGAAAGAGCGTGTCTTCACAAATTTGGAGTCGATGATCCAACAATTCAAATTGTTCTCGCAGGGTTTCAACGCCCCTCCGGGGGAAATCTATTGCGGTACGGAGGCCCATAAGGGCGAGCTCGGATTCTACATCGTGAGCACGGGAGGCGGAAAACCCTACCGCCTCAAGATCCGGGCCCCGTCCTTTATCCATATGGGGGCTTTCGACCACATGTCGAGGGGCTACATGATCGCGGATGCGATCACACTCTTCGGAACCTATGACATTGTGATGGGGGAGTGCGATAGGTAATACGAGATGGGACTGAAGCCGGCAACAAACCCAGAAGTCGAAGCGGCGACGATCGAATTGAGCATCGACGGGAAAACTGTCACAGCGAAAGACGGTGTGTCGCTGTACGACGTGATTTCCAGCACAGGTAAGATCATTCCCGCCATGTGCTACCACTACACCTTCGATCCTTTCGGCTCCTGCGGCATGTGTCTGGTCATGCAGGAGGGCAAGAAGGCACCGGTCCGCTCCTGCACCGCTAAAGCGACCGCCGGCATGATCATCAGAACGGAAGGCGAGGACCTGTTCCAGGCCAGGAAAAAGGCGGTTGAAAAGCATCTGTCCGTCCACCCGCTCGACTGTCCGGTCTGTGATGCCGACGGCCATTGCGAATTACAGGATATGGCGTTTCTGCACGGCGTAACGAACCTCGCTAACGCCAAGCAGAAGTTCATTCCGGAAGACACCCGCAGCCTGGTGCTCGATTTCAACATGAACCGGTGCATTGCCTGCGCCGAGTGTATCAACGTCTGCAAGGACGTCTTGATGATCGATGCGCTTCAGTTCATGAAGAAGGGCGGCTTCAATCAAGTCGTCGCCAAGGGAGATCAGGCTCTGTCCTGTGAATTCTGCGGTGATTGCCTTGCGGTCTGCCCGGTCGGAGCCATTACAAACAAATTCTCCAAATACCTGTACAAGCCCTGGCAGATGAAAAAGACGACGACCACCTGCAATTACTGCGGGGATGGTTGTCAGATGTACCTTGAGACCAAAGACACTGAAGTGATTCGAGTCACTTCACCGCTTTCCTGGAAAAACAAATGGGGAGACAGGGCCGAGACCGCCAAAGGTCACGGCGGGATCTGCGTCAAAGGGCGGTTTGGCTTCGAGTACATCGACTCGCCAAATCGATTAAAGCACCCGCTGCTGCGCAAGGGTAATCAGCTCATGGAGGTTCCCTGGCTGGAGGCTATGCACACGGTCGTCGATCGTTTCGCCGAGATCCAGAAGAAGCATGGTCCGGAGGCTATCGCGGGGTTGATCACGGCCCGTTGCACAAACGAAGAGCTCTACCTTTTCCAAAAATTGATGCGCGCAGGTTTCCGCACGAACAATCTCGACAGTAGCGCCCGCTACGGCCATATCAATTTCGTTCATGCATCTAAAAAGGCACTGGGGCTTGGACGGACTACGAACGACTGGGAAGATCTGACCAAAGCCAAAGCAATTTTAATAATCGGATCCAACATTACCGAGACTAACCCTCTCACGGCTGTTCGCATCAAGGAAGCTATTCGCGTCTTCAAAGCGCAAGTGATGGTATTCGATTCCGCCTTTACCAACATCGGCAAGCTGGCCTCCCATCCGTTCTTGATCAAGGCCGGCACAGAAGGGCTCGTCATTGACGGTTTGGTCAAGGCCGCCATCGAATTTGACCTCGTTGACGAAGAAAGCGTTAACAGACATCCGCGGGCCTTCGGAGCTCTTAAATCCGCGCTGGCCAACGTATCTCTTGAGAAAGTGGCTCAGCAAACCGGGTTAACGGTCGACGATTTCAAGGAAGCTGCCTCGATTTTTGCCGAATCTCCTCGCTCGATCATCCTCGGCGCTGAAGGAATTGTGCGCCAACCGGATGGCTATCGAAACGTCTTGAAAATGATCGACTTGACTTGGATTACAGGAAAATTAGGCCGTCCGGGATGCGGCGTGAACACCGTGACCGAAGAAGCCAACGAACAGGGCGCGGTCGACATGGGGGCGGCGTCGGAGTTCCTGCCCGGATTGGCCACGTTCAGCGATCAGACCATGCGCGGGAAACTGGAAAAGGCTTGGAACATCACGTTACCGGACAGCGGGAGCGGTACCCACCTCATTGATATTCTCAAGCGGTGTAAGAGCGGTCAAATCCGCGCGCTCTATGTCATCGGCGAGAATCCGTTGGCGACATTGCCGGCCTCGATTGAGGTCCGTGCCGCATTGGATCGGCTGGAACTGCTCGTGGTTCAGGATCCCTTCCTCACCGAAACGGGCCGCATGGCTCACGCCGTCTTGCCAGCCTGCACCTATGCGGAAAAAGACGGGACGTTCACGAATCTCGAAGGCAGAGTTCTGCGGGTCCGTCAGGCCATGGATGGCATCGGAGAATCCGTGCCCGATTGGCATATCATGACCGCGCTGGCGAACGGTTTGGGATGCCAGTGGGAATATGAGTCGGCCAACGACATTCAAGCCGAGATCATGAAGCTGTTACCCGGCTACTACAACCTTGGTCAGCCCAAAAAGGTCGTCCCGACGGCGGACGCGTATTTGTCGAACGGCTATGCCGAGTCGGTTGGGAGTCGTTACAAACCTGCCGCGGCTGAGAATCAACGACCATTCACACTCATGATGGGACAGGTGCTTTACCATTCGGGCAAACTTTCCACATGTGCGCCGGGACTCATGAAAGTCGCGCCCAACACGGGTCGCTTGCGGATGAACCCTTTGGACATGGAACGACTCGGCCTGACGGATGGCGCATCGGTAAAAGTGACTTCCGACAGAGGCTCACTGCAACTCGGTGTGCAGCAGGACCGGGAAGTCGCCCCCCTAACCTGTTTCTTCCCGGAGCATTTCAACGAGCCGTCTGTGAAGGATTTGATGGCTGTGCACATCGATGCCGTCACCGCTGTCCCGTCGTTCAAACGAACGGGCGTGACAATCGAAAAGGTGTAGGGAGCAAGGAGTCAAATATGAGTGCCGGATCCTTGACAAAGAAAATTCTCCAAGCCGCCCTCTTTTACGAGATTTGGGATGCGATGAAGGTCACCTTCAAACACATGTTCCATAAGCCGATCACGTTCCAGTATCCCCGGGAACAACGGACGATTCCTGATGCTCATCGGGGTGCCCTCGGCTTGCTGAGATACGACGACGGCCGCGAACGGTGTGTGGGCTGCGACCTCTGTGAAGCAGCCTGTCCTTCTCGTTGCATCAAGGTCATCAGCCGTGAGGATGTGGAAAGGCCGCTCCAACGATATGCCAGTGAATTTTATATCGATATCACCAAATGTGTGTTCTGCGGGTATTGTGTGGAAGCTTGTCCCGTCAATGCCTTGGCGATGACGAAGATGTACGAATTCTCAACGCACGACAAGCGGACGCTCTTGTTCGATAAGAAGCGTCTTTACGAGATCGGTGAAAAGCACTTGGAGGACGGGAAAAAATATCTGTACGCCCACAATCAAGAAAAGAACGTTGAAGAGAGTCGGGAATACCGCTACTACTTCCCACAGTCTGTTATCAAACCGACCCAATCAACCCCGAAACACCTGAGTTGAGCCAGCAATGATCGCGGTTTTTTTCACCTATTTCGCATTGATGAGCATGGTCGCGGGGGTCCTTACCGTTGCGCTGAAGAATCCCGTGCATTGCGGGTTGGCGCTATTGGCGTTGCTGCTCCATGTATCAGGCCTCTTCGTCCTCCTGAATGCGGAGTTTCTCTGGGCCGTTCAGGTTGTCGTATATGCCGGAGCGATATTGGTCCTCTATCTGTTCGTCCTCATGTTGCTGAATCTCAAAACCGAAGAGCGGTATTTCCACAAAACGTACTTGTACTTCTTGGGTCCCACCGTGATTGGCGCTCTGTACCTGTTGGTCCTACTGTTTAAGTCTCCCTACGGCGGAGCGAAAGGAGACGCACCGACCAGCCTAGTGTTGCAAGAGGGTGATACCTATGCAGTGGGAATTAAGATGTTCAGCGAATACTTGCTTCAATTTGAAATCGTGGGGGTGTTTTTGTTGGGGGCCATCATCGGCGCCATCGTGCTGGCGAAAACACCGAAACCGATCGACGGGGAGCGCAAGGCGTAAAGGGTGATGGTTCCTCTCAGCGCATATGTCGTGGTCAGCGCCGTCCTGTTCATCACGGGACTGCTCGGAGTGCTGATCAGACGGAACTTCATTATCGTGTTGATGGCCGTCGAGATCATGCTGAACGCGGCGAACATCAACCTGGTGGCGTTCTCCCATTACCTGGAGTCAATGGCGGGGCAGCTGGTCGCCCTCTTTGTGATCGCGATTGCGGCGGGCGAAGCAGCCGTGGGCCTGGCCATTATTATTGTCGTATTCCGCGGCAAGATTTCTACGAACGTGGACGAAATGAACCTGTTGAAGTGGTAACGTGACCGATCTTTTAATCAAACTGATTCCGATATTCCCACTGCTGGCCGTTGTAGCCAACGGCGTGTTGGGACGTTACTTGTGGTCCCATGATTGGGCCCACCGGTTAGCCTGGGGTTCCGTCGGGCTCTCATTTCTCTGCACGATCGGCGTCTTTGTAGATGTGGTGCAGACGGGTATCGCACATGAAGTCGTCGTGTACCAGTGGATTTTCGGCGGCGATCTCACGATCAATCTTGCCTATCTCGTGGATCCGCTGACCTGCGTATGGCTCCTGGTCGTGACGGGTGTCGGCCTCCTGATCCATATCTATTCTGTGGGTTACATGCACGGGGAAGACGGCTTCACGCGGTTTTTCACGTACATGAACTTGTTTATGGTTTCCATGCTCCTGCTCGTGATGGGGAACAACTATGTGGTTCTCTTCATCGGCTGGGAGGGTGTCGGACTATGCTCGTACCTTTTGATCGGGTACTACTACGACAAAGTCTCCGCAGCGCAGGCAGCGTCGAAAGCCTTTGTCGTTAACCGCATCGGTGATGCGGGATTTCTCGTTGCGATCTTCCTCGTCTTTATTAATTTCAAGACACTCGACTATACCAAGGTCTTTGCCCAGCTCGGGCAGCTTTCTCCTGAAATGGCCACGGCCATCGCTCTCTGTCTCCTGATCGGAGCCGTGGGGAAGTCGGCCCAGTTGCCGCTCCACACGTGGCTGCCTGATGCGATGGAAGGCCCCACCCCCGTGAGCGCACTCATCCATGCCGCGACCATGGTGACAGCCGGTGTCTACATGATCGTCCGCAACCATGCCATTTTTGATCTTTCCCCCGTCGCGATGGAGGTCGTGGCGATTGTCGGAGGGTGTACCGCATTGTTTGCAGCCACGATCGGCTTGGTGCAAACCGATATCAAGCGGGTTCTCGCCTATTCAACTGTGAGCCAGCTCGGGTACATGTTCCTTGGTTGCGGTATCGGTGCTTATACGGCTGCGGTATTCCACGTTATGACACATGCGTTCTTCAAGGCCCTGTTGTTCCTCTCCGCCGGCTCAGTGATTCACGCACTGTCCGGTGAACAGGACATCAGAAAGATGGGCGGTCTCAGCAAGAAAATACCTTGGACCTACCGACTATTCCTGATTGGTACTGTGGCGATCGCCGGCATCCCGCCCCTTGCAGGTTTCTGGAGCAAGGATGAGATCATGGGCCACGCCTTTGTGCATCACCATTACCTCTTTTACGGGATGGCTGCGATCGGGGCATTTCTGACGTCCTTTTATATGTTCCGGCTCACCTATCTCACGTTTTATGGTTCTTCACGCATGGACCACCACACGGAAGAACACGTTCACGAATCGCCGACGGTGATGGTGGGGCCATTGATGGCCCTTGGCCTACTTTCCTTGGCCGGTGGATTTCTCGGATTCCCACCTGAGCGAGGCTGGCTCCATCATTTCCTGGCTCCGGTTGCCGGTGCCGGTGGCGAGCACGAAGCAGGGACCGGTCTCGTGTTGATGTTGATGATGATCGCAACAGGAATCGCGTTCCTCGGCTGGGGACTGGCCCATTATCTCTACAGTGTCAATCCGATGGCGCCGGATCGATGGGCTGCCAAAGCGCAAGCCGCGTACACGACGCTCTTGAATAAGTATTACGTCGACGAGCTTTACGATCTCCTCTTCGTCGAGCCGACAAAGAAACTGGGACATGTGCTCGATTGGTTCGATCGCGTCGTCCTCGACGGGATTGTCCGAGGAGTCGGTCAGATGACGGAGTTGGGCGCAGCAGCCTCGACTTGGACGGAGAAGCACGTGATCTATGGCGGCCTCAATATCATCGGCTACGGCAACCATCTCCTTGCCAAACAATGGCGACAGTTACAGAGCGGAATGGTTCATCATTATGCGGCCATCATCGTTGCCGGACTATTCTTGTTAGCCGTCGTTATTCAGTTGATCGTGCAGAGCTAGGTTCAACATATGCTAGAACAGTTGGAGTCGACATTTCCTATTTTGACCTGCCTTCTTTTCTTTCCGCTTGCCGGCGCGGCGGTCCTCTGGCTTTTCGATGACGAAGACATGGTCAGAACGTCCGCCCTGACGATCTCATTAGTTGAACTGGCAATGGCGATTTTTGTGCTGGTTCGTTTCGTTCCCGATTCCGCCGCCATGCAGTTCGTTGAGCACGTTCCATGGATTCCATCGTTGGGGATCAGCTATCACCTCGCCGTCGACGGCATCAGCGTCCTCTTCGTGGGCCTCACGGCGTTCTTGACGGTTCTGGTCGTGGTTTATTCGTGGGACACGATTCGACACCAGACTAAGCTCTACATGATGTCTCTTCTGGCGCTTGAGACGACGACGATGGGTGTATTCGTCTCGCTGGATCTGATCCTCTTTTTCGTGTTCTGGGAACTCATGCTCATTCCAAGCTATTTCTTGATCAAGCTCTGGGGTGGCGGAGCAGAACGTCATTACGCGGCGTTGAAATACGTGCTCTATACATTGCTCGGCAGCGT
>NZ_CDLUDY010000030.1:0-12150 GCF_975968855.1 Petrachloros mirabilis | reverse complement strand
GTGGTTGTAGTGGTTCGGCAACACTGTTTCTGCCTTGTAGCCGAGTTTGGAGAAAAATTGAATGTTTCGTGCGGTCCGTAGCATCGTGCAAGCATAGAATTTATGGGCACCGGTCATGACCCGCTCGATTTCCTGCATCAACGCTTTGCCGATTCCCTGCTTTTGGTGGTCGGGAGTTACCGATAGTAACCGGATGACGCAGACGCCGGCCACGTTCCAAAAGCGGACCGAGCCGGCGACTGCCCCGTTTGCCTCCGCCACCAGAATACGTTTCTCTTTAGCATCCTCCCTGAGACTGTCGAGTGTTTCCGTGGTCCATGCGCTCACTTCGTACACGCCGGCATATTCGCCGAAGGCTTTTTGTTGGATCTCCAGCAGCGCTGAGAAATCGGCTTCAGTCGCCGGCCTCACATGAATCATCTTCGGCACTCCGGGTCGGATATCTTCACTTCGTTCTGTGAGCCTTACGCATCTTTCTCGGATAATTCGATTGCAACGTCTGATTCCAGCGCGAACCGGCCTCGTCCACGTTGGACGAGCCTGATGTCCGGACACTTCTGTTCCATCCGTTTCCGCAACAGGATGAGTCGGCTTTCAAGGTTGTCCTTGATTTCCGGAAGTCCCAGCGTGGAGTCCATGCGAAGTTCGCGATTGGTGAATTCGGATCGGCCATCATCATGCTGTGTCCGGAGCAGACGCCACAAAATGCGCCCAGGTACGTTCCGAATCAGGTACTCGCCATCGACGAAGACGCAGTCGTCGCGATGGAAGAAACAGAAGCTCCTCACTCGGCGCGGCACCCGCACCGTCTTGACCATCCTGCTCTGCTTGGGTGTCGTCAAAGGGAATTCATCCATGTCGCGGCTAAGTTGATTGATTCCCGCTCCCAGTTGTGTGGCGACGATCGTCAAAATGGTATCTTCGCGTGGCATGAAGGCGAGCGGGTCTGTGCTTTCGACGGCGAGCACGCCGATCATGCGCCCCCGGGCTGTCAACGGAACTGCGACTTGAGATGCGGCTCCCGGGAGACCGGGAAGGGGAATTTCACGGCAGACCGCCTCTGTTCCTCCAACGGCCTCTGCCCGTTCCCTGGCTGCTCGGGCATATCGTAGGCTGTGATCGATGGCCGAGAGGTGAAGTGCACGTTTTGCCCGAGCGACCATGCCGATCAATCCTTCGCCGATTCCGACCTCTGAGCCGACACCGTTCTCTGCATAGCCGCGGCTTGCAATGGTGAATAATTTTTGGTTGCGCTCATCTGCCAAGAGAATCATAGAGTGATGAAAGCCGAATCCTTCTTGCAATTCCCTGAGCGCTGTCTCGATCAAGTTTTCTAACAGTTCGGCCTGGTTGAGCCGCTCGGCGACGAGCCGCAACGATACGAGGTCTTTTTCTACGAAGAGCCGCGACGATTGTTCCGAAGGCGGCAGGGTAGGGAGTTTCGTGAATCCGTCGACGTGTTCGATGTGGAGCACCTCGTACACGTCGGACGCCAACAGGCGAAAGACCCCCGTCATTCCGGAATAGGACGCGATTGCCTGCAACTGAAGGGACATCGAGTCAAAGAGCGGACCCTCGGATTCCGAGTGGTCGAACCGAAGTTGGAGGCGATAGGCCTGCAATGTCCTCGGATCGAGCATCATCGCGGAGGCTAATGGGTTTTCCCGCACGTTCTTGTGGGTTTTGTTGAAGAACTGATGTGAGATTGCGATATGGCCGGCATCGACGTAATAGATCTGGCTGATGAAGGTGATGTTCGGCGTGCCGTCCTGGGAGCAGGTGCTCAAGGCAGCAGGAATCATTCCCTGAAGACAGGGCCACAGATCTTCAAGGGTGGGAGGCAATGCCATGGCTCAGATCTTCTCGCCCGTTCCGGGCCCCGGTGTTTGGAGAAAGACATCTGTCACGTCGACCTCGACGGCCAGCGCCGGTTCGGTGATCCAGGCTTCACAGACCTCGGCCGCAACGCCAATGGCAATTGCCTCTCCGGTAAATTCGCGATGCCAATCAACAATCTGACGACGGTCCTGCTCATCAGCCGGCCTGATTGTGCGGACACGGCCTTTCAGTTGACAGGCCATGTGATCGGTCGGTCTGGTGCAACTGATGGCGATCAACCCGTTCTCTTTCAAATTTTCGAGTGTCTTGCGGGAAACGGTTTCCGTCAGAAATACGGTCACAGAGTTATGATTATTTTCCACCCGGATGCCCCAAGCCCGCGTGCATTCCGGGAGCAGAGTGGCGTTGCGCGTGCCAACGACGACCGACACGCCGGTCTGAAGAAGCTCCACCATGGCTGTAGGAATCATGGATCGCAGTCGTCTTCGTGTAGTTAGGAAAATTTTAGGGAAACAATAGCATATTCTTAGGAGCCGTCGCTCACGCTATTGTGCTAGGGTTAGGCCGGATTTTGCGAGAAGCGACATACCAAGGAGGTTCCCATGCCCATGCCACGCATAATTATCGGATTCGCAATAGTTGTTTGTACGCTGCTCGGATCGAATTTGAATTGGGTGGCCTTTGCCGGTCCTCACACCGACGGCGATCCGGTGGTGTTCGTCGCGAACGACTACGGATTCACCGGACCTGATCGCATTCCCTCCGGTGTGACGACCGTGCAGGTCCTCAACAAAGGAAAGGATGTGCACCACATCCAACTGCTCCAGCTACTTCAGGGTAAAACAGCGAAAGATTTCCGTGATGCGATGGCGGCCGGTTCAGCAGGCCTTCCGTCCTGGGTCAAATTCGTGGGAGGGCCGAACGCCGTACTTCCGGGGAGCCACTCGGCGGCGACCATGAAGCTCACGGCGGGGGAATACCTGTTGATCTGTCTTGTTCCAGATAGCAAGGGGGTTCCGCACATGGCTCTGGGGATGTCCAAACCGCTTTCAGTCGGAGGTCTGAAGCCGACGCTCGTTTCCGAGCCGAAGGCGGACGTGACGATCACGCTGGCCGACTTTATGTTTTCCCCGTCCCAACCTATCACGGCCGGCTCCCACACGATTCAGGTGGTGAATCACGGTAACCAGCGGCACGAGCTCGTACTGGTCAAGCTCAATCCCGGTGCCACCGCGCGGCAATTCGGCGCCGCGTTTGAGCCGGGTGCCTCGGCGCCTCCCCCCGGTATGCCCCTCGGAGGTGTTGTCGGGCTAGAGATTGGAGACCATGCCTTCTTTCAGGCAAAATTTGTCCCAGGCAACTATGGGTTGATCTGCTTCTTTCCCGATACCGTTACCGGCAAGCCGCACTTCATGCATGGGATGACTGCGGATTTTGTCGTCAAATAGGTGGGTGTTCTGTAACCCATCCGGGTTTTTCTTTCCAAAGGAAGCGTGAGGAGGCACGACCCTCACGCTCCTTCTAATGTCGTCATGAGCGTCATGCATTCCTTGGCAACGTTACATCTTGGAGTGCGGCAATCGGTCCCTGTCTTCGCAATGTATCAAGTTGCACTTTATCTTTCACAAGTAAAGCCCCTGCAAATCCAAGTGCATTGATTGAGATCCCATCGAAGAATTCCCGGGATCTTGGCACCAGCAAAACCCATTCTCTGGTTACCAGCAGATTATAAGGCGGAAGGGTTGAGCAACTGTTTTCTGCGGTCTCTACCGGCAGCCCTACGGCTTGGAGCAGCGATCGATAGCAGTCGACTAGGCACGAAGATCCGTCAGTGGTTTGTTCGAGCCACGTCGAGTCCATCCGGGCATAGGCATGAAGGAAAGGCAAGCCGGGAATCGTGCCGGTGTTGCCGTTCATCTGCGCCGATTGTAGCAGCGGTTCGATAGGGACCTGTGAGTGAGGGAACGCCGACAACGGAACCAGTTGGAGGTGTTTGTGGCGCTGGCTTGCCCCGGCTGCTTGCCCTGCATTGTAGAAGGCCAATCCGTCGATCCCGGCGAGGCTGATCAGCAGCGCGGTGAAATCTTCGCTTGTCAGCGGTGCCCGCTGATCTTCGAAAGCGCGTGTGACGATCAGGAGATGGTGATCGACCACGTTGAACTTGTTCAGCAACGCGACATGGGTCGGGGAGATGTCAGCGACGAACAGGTCCGGTTCGTACGGAAGAAAGGGGTCGCTGTTCGACTGTGCAGCGGTTGTGAGGGCCTTCATTGCGAGGGCCGTGATGAGGCGGATTTGAAAAGCCACGCCGCGCTGTTCGATAACTTCCGGTTCCGTGGGAATCGAGAGGATAGCTTGTCGCTCGCGGGCAAGGGCTGATCGTTCGAGCAGGGTGGACCAGAGCATGCCGGGCTTCAGGAGTTGACGAGAACGATTCATAGGAAAAACAAGGTTACGGGAAATCGTGTCAGAGGAAAAGAGGGATAAAGAGGTGTCGACGTATCTTAGCGATTCGTTCGAAGCCATACTTGCAATACCCGTGAAAAGAGAAGAGTATGGGACTGTAGAAAATACAAAGAATTCAACCTTATAGCTTAGCCAGGCAGGCTCACCATGAGCCCAAATTCGAACCGCGAGCCGCAACACACCAAAATCAACGACCTGTTCAAGCGATACGAGGTCGGCAGGTATTTCGATGAGATGTTCGAGGCGCCTGATCGGCCTCGTCCCCACTATCGGCAATTGTACGAACAACTCCGGCCACTGTCGGTTCGTGAATTAGCCCAATATCAAGAGCAGGCTGCGAAAGCGTTTCTGGATCAGGGGATCACATTCACGGTGTACGGGGATGCTGAGCAGACCGAGCGAATTTTCCCCTTCGATCTCTTGCCCCGCATCATTCCCAACAGTGAATGGCATCACGTCGAGCAGGGTGTTAGACAGCGCATTCAAGCGCTCAACGCGTTCTTACTGGATGTCTACGGCGATCAACGTATTTTGCGGGAGGGAATCATCCCGCGCGAATTAGTCGAGGGCGCCTCAGGCTTTCAACGGGAGTTCGTAGGATTCAGGCCTCCCCGCGATCTCTATATCCACATTGCCGGGATCGACCTCGTGCGCGACACGGACGGCACGTACCTTGTGCTGGAAGACAATCTCCGCACACCGTCCGGCGTGTCGTATGTCTTGGAAAGCCGTGTGATCATGAAGCGGGTGTTCCCCAGCCTCTTTGCGCAAATGCGAATCAGGCCGGTCGATCACTACCCCAATCAGCTACTGGAAAATTTGCGGTATCTTGCGCCGGCGATTCGAGAGAACCCCACCGTTGTGCTTCTGACGCCGGGAGTGAACAATTCGGCATATTTCGAGCATTCGTTCCTGGCGCTTCAAATGGGTATTGAACTGGTGGAAGGCCAGGATCTGATTGTCGAATCAGATCGGGTCTATATGAAGACGACCAAAGGGTTGCAGCAGGTGGATGTCATCTACCGGCGGGTGGATGACGCCTTTCTGGATCCGGAAGTCTTTCGCCGCGATTCATTGTTGGGAGTGCCGGGTCTCATCCGGGCCTACCATGCGGGGAACGTCGCCTTGGCGAATGCTATCGGCAACGGCGTCGCGGACGACAAAGCGATCTATGCGTACGTTCCTCAAATGATCGCCTTCTATCTGAACGAATCCCCTCTGCTTCCGAACGTACAAACCTATCTGTGCGGTGTGGAGGAGGACCGGAAATACGTGCTCGACCATCTTCCTTCGCTCGTCGTGAAAGCCGTGAATGAATCAGGCGGCTACGGGATGTTGATGGGGCCTGCATCGAGCAAAGCAGAGCAGGAAGATTTCCGGGCACGCATCCTCAACAACCCGAGGAATTACATTGCCCAGCCCATCGTGTCGTTGTCGAGACTGCCTTGTCTCGTCGACGATCCAGCGGGTGGGTTACAGTTAGCCGGACGCCATATCGATCTGCGGCCATTTGTGCTCTCGGGCAAGGATATTACGCTGTCGCTGGGTGGATTGACGCGGGTGGCGCTGCGTGATGGCTCACTGGTCGTGAATTCGTCGCAAGGCGGCGGAAGTAAGGGAACATGGGTGCTGTACGGAGAAGACTGAGGACGTATGCTGAGCCGGACCGCTGAATCGTGCTTTTGGATTGCCCGCTACACCGAACGGGCCGAGTATACGGCACGACTCATTAACGTGCACTACCTGCTTCTCCTGGAGAGTCCCAACAAACGGGATCAGAACGTGATCTGGCGTTGGTATCTGGAGAGCACCGGTCAGATCGGTTTGTATGAGGAGCGCGGAAAGCCGCTCGAAACCCCGATGGTGATGCAGTTTCTCACGCTGGATAGCGCCAATCCCAACGCGCTGGTCAATTTAATCAGTGCGGCAAGAGAAAATGCGCGAGGAATTCAGGATCAGCTTTCAAGCGAAGTGTGGCACCATATCAATCGTGTGCACCTCGCATGGAGAGATTACACACCCGCCAGCATTGAAGCGACGCCGCATCGTCTTCTGATGGAGGTCCAGGACACCTGCTACACCCTTCACGGGATCATGGCCAGTACCATGCTACACGATGAAGGTTGGACGTTCTATCGGCTCGGTAAGGATATCGAACGGGCTAACCACACGGCCAGGTTGCTCGTTCATCCCATCCTCCTTCACATGTCGCGGGAATCCACGGAACTTTCCGATTTGCATCAATGTGTGGCCATTCTAAAATCAGCGAGCGCATACGAGGCATATAGGAAAGTATCGCGTTCGGTGGTGCTACCGGAGAAAATCGTCGAATTCTTGTTGTTGAATCAATATTTCCCGCGGTCCGTCCGATTCTGCGCCAGGGCACTGCGTCAGCATATCGAGCGGATGATGGACCAGTCAGTGGGCCTGTCCGGTCGTGAACCCGCCCGCCTCGTGGGGCAACTGGCGGCGGATTTGGATTTTGTGACATTGGAAGAAATCCACGAGATCGGGCTGGAATCGTTCTTGACCGAGCTCCTGCGGCAACTCGACCGGATTACCTTGGCGATTTCGCGTACCTACTTCAGGTTGGGAGATCCACAAGAGGTCAGAATTGCGAGCCCGCGCCGGCACCTAAGATTGGATCACCATGAGGCGGCGGTTCACGACGTGAAGGCCTTGCTGTCCGCACGACTGCAATTCACCTATGCCTATGAGGCGCCTGTCACGAATGTCCGCACCATCATGCGTGTGGCTCCGCATCAACACTACGGTCGCCAGCGACGCCTTGATGTCCGGTGGCACATGGATCCACCAGCTGATTACCGGCATTACACCGATGCATTCGGAAATTTGGTTTGGCAGATGGAGCATGCGCGTGTGGAAAAAGAAATCTCCTGTACCGTCGACATGCGTGTTGAAACACAAACCGGTTATCTCAACGACGGGACATTGGCGTTGCAAGGCACCGATCCTCAGGATACGGATTGCACGGTTGCATCGGCAGAGTTCACCAGGCTCACACACCTGGTCGACCGGTCCGACACGCTTGTGCGTCTCGCTGAGCGTCTTAAGGGAGGCGGGGGGGCGTCCGGCAAACTTGCAGAAGCCATCCTCCATCACGTGCATGCGGCATTACGATACGAACCGGGTCGAACCCACGTCAGAACGACCGCATCCGAGGCCATGGCCTTAGGGTCCGGGGTCTGCCAGGATTATACGCACGTGATGCTGGCGCTCTGTCGTTTGGCCGGCGTGCCCGCTCGATATGTCTCCGGTCTACTTCCCGGTGAAGGGCAGATGCACGCCTGGGTCGAAGTTCTGCTTCCGGGAACCGGGCAGAAACTTCCCATGTGGGTCGGGTACGATCCAACCCATCAGCGACGATGCGATGAGCGGTATATCACGGTCGCCGTCGGCCGCGACTACCAGGATATTGCCCCGACGAGCGGATATTATGAAGGTGAAGCCAAAAACCGGCTCGACATGGCCGTATCCGTCGTTCTGGAGTCTCACGGTCCGACAGAACGTTGGTACAGCAGCCAAACTCCGGCCAAATCCTCCGCACCGTATCCTGACGATCACCAACAGCAGTGATCGGAACGTAATCCTGAGGGAACGCTTTAACTTGTTCCGTCTCGGACATTGTTCGAACGATCCTTCGAACAATCCTTCGAACAACGCGCATGACCGCTTTCACTAATTGCATCGACCGGACCACCCGATCAGGTGCATAGAACAGATAGCGTCGTCGTTTTTCCATTCCTGTTGCGGGACATAGTGAAATCACCATTACGGTCCGATTTTGTCTGACGCTTCCTTGGAGTCATCCTGTGATCCTTATTGCGTAGCACCATCAAGGCTCCTAGAATCAGTTCATCCGCGCGACGGCTCTTTCATATGCGTCTCGATATGAGGTCTTCCTATGCCGGAAACTCCGACGAACCAATCAGATCATTCGAAGTCAGGATTCTCGAAGGCTTGCCGAAGGCCACGCATCACGTTGGGGGCCCTGCTTGTTTTCTTGGCGATCGGCGGCTGTGCGATTCTGCCGGGGCACTGGCGGCCGGGATGGAACGAGCGGTGGCTCGACAGCAAGACGGTACCGGAGACGGCTGGCTCATGGAATTTGACCGAGTACGAAAAAGAAGATGGCCGGTTCGTCGCCCTGGCAATTTCAGGCGGCGGGAGCCGAGCGGCCAACTTTGGCGCCGCTGTCATGCTGGAGCTCCAGCAACGCGACCTGCTCGAGAAAGTCGACGTGATTTCCGGTGTGTCCGGGGGAACACTTCCCGCCGTGTACTATGGATTGGGAGACAAAGCCGGGCCTTTTACGGAGCCGACGGTTCGCGAGGCCTTGGGCTATGATTTCCAGGCGAGTTGGATCCGCCGCTGGTTCCTCCCGCAGAATATCTTTCGCTACTGGTTCTCCGATTTCACCCGCTCGGATATCATGGTTCAGGTGTTCAACAACCAGCTGTACCATGAAGCCACCTTCGCCGATCTGCTGCCGCATCCCAAGATTTTATTGAATGCCACGGTCCACAACGACAACACACGATTCACCTTTACGGACGAGCGGTTTACCAATCTGAACTCAGTGCTGGCGAAATATCGCGTCGCGAATGCGGTAAATGCATCATCCGCTTTTCCCGGGGCGTTTCAGGACGTGACGCTGCAGTGGTACAAAGAGCCAACGGAATATCTGCATCTCTACGACGGCGGCCCCATTGATAACCTCGGTGTCCAAGCCGTCGTCGAATACCTGAACCGGAACATCCCTGGATCCTCGCTCGACGAGCTGTTTCCCAAGGGTTGCGTGATCATCGTCATTGATTCGACACCTGCGAGCGAACACCCGGAGCTCGCCTTCGGTCAGTCCAGCCGATCCTTCATCGACTATTTCGTGGACACCAACGCGCTGGACGCGATGGATGCGATGTTGATGGAGTCACGCCGCTCGCTTCTGTCGAACATGGGAATTCCGGTGTGGAGGCAGGATCAGGAGATGAGAGGCCGGCTACTCGTGAACGATCCGCATCAATGCGGCTGCGAGGTGCGCCACATTGCGCTCCGGCAGCTGTTCTACCTTGACGATACGAACGAAACGGGTTTGGCGGAGCGTGTGACGCAGATCCAAACGAAGTTCTGGGTGTTGGAGGAGGAGCAGAACGATCTGTATCAGGCGGCCAAACTGCTAATGAGGTTCATGGACGAGCAGAAGCTGCTTGCTGGGGAGTCGTTCAAGAATGTATGTACGGTTGAGGCGGGGAAGGAGCAGGGAGCGACGCCCGCATGATCCTGTGCTCTCGGTCACGGAAAGGGAGGGCGGCCCGTTGGTCTCCGGTGCTCGCGGAACGTGGCACGCTGCAGATGGTTTATCCCGTCGCCAAGAACAATTCGATTGCCTCCGGGTCGAACAAGTTCTGTTTGGCGGTGCTCGTTGGATGCGCGCACGTGTGAGACCAATCGGGTCACCCCCAAAGAAGTAACGCGCAAGCTCGGAGGGATCATCGCGGGCGCCTTCTCCTAGCGTTGGAAACAAGCAAGCGCGGAAGACGATAAGTAATCAGCTGGATTCCCGGTTGAATGCCACCCGCACCACGATGTGATGTATAAAGTGCCGCTCTAACCGTTTCACCATGATCAGGAAGTTTCTTTATGCCGCCTTTTTCTGAATACTCGCTTAGCAGGAGTCACGTCTGTGTACAAAGGGTGATTGCAAGCGTTCTGCTCTTGATTGCCCTGCTTGCTCCACCGGTCCTAGCGGGAACGGAATTCGTTCAGTCGTCGGTCGGCAAGGGCGTGTTTTTGGTGGCGAGTCCGACGATGACTGATCCCAACTTCAGCCAGACGGTTATTCTTATGGTGGAACATGGGCCAGGAGGATCGCTCGGGGTCGTTCTCAATCGATCCACAAGGGTTCTCTTGTCGGATGCATTGCCGGAGCTAGCGGTACTCAAGGGGACGGCACATCGGTTGTTTGCGGGAGGGCCGGTCGAGCCGACACGTCTTGTCATGCTGTTCCGACTCAAGGAGCCTCCAGATGACGCACAATCGGTCTTCGACGGGGTCTATGTTGGGGGCACACCAAAGACCCTGGAACGCATCATGAAGGAGGCCAAGCCGAACGAAACGTTCCGGGCGTTTGCAGGGTATGCGGGGTGGGGGCCCGGGCAACTCAACTTCGAGATGCTTCAGGGGGCATGGGCGACGTTGCCGGCTGACTCGAAAGGTATCTTTGATCAGGAACCGGCCACGCTCTGGGAGGATTGTGTGAGCCGATTGCAGGCGCCGAGGGTGATTGCGAATTAGAGCGAAGACGCGGATCCTGTCACGGGGAACAGCCCCATCGTGCTCGCACCCCCGCCCAGTGTGGGGTCCCCCGCTGCGCGCGATGGGGCGCCCAGTTCGCCGTGCCACCTGCAAGAGAAGTCTCTCGCACATTCGTGGAGAGGAAGAAATGAGGAGCTTGGGAGGGGAGGGATAGTGGTCTGGTCAGTTCCTGTGCTCGCCGAACGCGACACGCAGGACCAATTCAGATTGACAAATTGTGGGCGGTGTTCGTCCAGGCGCGTACGATGGGACCAATCCAGGCCACCCGTTAGAGGAGTGGGCGAGCATGCTGGGATGGAGCAATCATACGCGGTGCTTGTCGGACATGCGCAGTTGAAGATCAAACAGCTTCCACCCCTCAAATGAAACGATTAAGTGTGGAAAGGAGAATGAGGACGATCGATGGCCCGCCAACCTCACTAGGCGAGCAAGGGAAACAGGCGTGCACGTCGGAGTTGATTCGGCCCGAGCTTGATGTTGGTTGTATTGTGGTGGCAGTCGCGTCTACCGCGCTGTCATTTCGCACGATGCCGGGCGCAGCAAATCAGCAAATCGCGGGCCAGCCTAGCCTGCCCTCCACCAAACGGCACTTTGTGTGGGCTGCGGGCGGATAAACTCATACCTATAGTATCCATTTCTGAATACCAGTAGCGCTCGACTTACCGTGATCAATATCCATTCTGCGAAGTCACGACGCACTCGTCGATTTCCCGATGAGTTTGACGTATCCTAGGAGCCGTTGCAAAAAGAAACTGTTCTGAACAATCTCACATGATCGAGGTGACCCATGAGAATCCATCTGTTATCCCCGAGGAAGGCTCTCAGCATTATGGCGCTGCTCTGTACGGCTGTAATACCATGCCCGAAAGAGGTTCAATCCCAGGTCCAAATCCAAGGCCCTCCCGGGCAACGGATTGAGATCGTTATTCAGGATCGCACCTTCTTTTTATCCAAAGGTGGTCCCGTCCAACTAGGAAATTCCATCGAGATCGTCTTGGAAAATCATGACAATGTCCGCCATGGTTTTGCTTCCGAGAGTCTCTTGGGCCTCATGGTCTCCGGAGAAGACGACCAGATCGTCACATACGGGAAAGGGGTAGAAGGATTTTACGTCAATGCTGGCAAGACCTTGATCATTCGGATTGACGCGGCTCGGCCCGGCAGCATTCCGTTCCATTGCGATCTTCATGAGGGAATGAAGGGAGAACTGTATGTTCTTCAGGTCCCTTCGGTCTAAGCCGAAAAAGACATTTTTGCCAAAATCAGAACATGGGCTTTGGGCCACCGCAGTTGGAGATGGCGCTAGATTGACACTGATCGTCTTGGGTTCCTAAGACGATCAAATTTCGTAGCATCGCTCTCAAACTTAGCTCCCACGCTGCTAGCAGGACAGGACAAACTAGCTCCATCTGCACCCACCTCGGAAGCATCCTTCTTTGTGGTTTCTTGTAGGGTTAGGTTGTCTGTGGTTTGATCATGGGTAATTCCTAAAGTGCGGGTCGTCTGATT
>NZ_CDLUDY010000029.1:0-4086 GCF_975968855.1 Petrachloros mirabilis | reverse complement strand
CGGCCTAATGCGGCGGTCTTGGTGTCAGAGACGACCACCGAGCCGCTCAAACGCCGCTTCCGTTCCCGATTCTTGCTGGTAAGGATATGCCGCTTTCCGGCTTTCTTCCTCGTGAACTTTCCCGATCCGGTCTTGTGGAACCGTTTGCTGGCTCCGCTGTGCGACTTCGTCTTCATCATCCGGCATCCTTTTGTTAAACGTTCAGATACTCCAACCTTACCTGCTAACTTTTCGGGGCGACGATCATGATCAGGTTGCGCCCTTCCATGCGCGGCGAATACTCGATCGTTCCAACCTCCGACAATTCGGCAATTACTGAATTCATTACTGACCGCCCCATTTCCTGATTGGCCATTTCACGTCCCCGATAGGTCAGGGTTACCTTGGTCTTGTTGCCCTCCTCTAAGAATGCCTTAATCTGGCGAATCTTGATCTCCAGGTCATGCTTATCGGTTCGCGGACGCAACTTGATTTCTTTGACCTGGGTCGATTTCTGGTGGCGCCGGCTCTGGTGGTCCTTTTTGCTCAGTTCGTACTTGTACTTCCCGTAGTCCATGATGCGGCAGACGGGAGGGACCGACGTCGGGGCGACTTCCACCAGATCATAGCCGCTTTCTTGGGCCTGACGGTAGGCCTCTGGCGTCGGGAGAATACCCAGTTGTTCTCCTTCCGGACCGATGACTCGAACCTCGCGCACTCGAATTTCGCGGTTTACGCGCAGTTTGGGGACGATAGGCCACCTCTCATGCTGTTATTGTGGGTGAAAGTTGATGTCCGGCCCTGTTGGTTTCGGTCCGGAGTAGTTCCATCGCACCGGCGACGGTCATGGTTCCAAGATTCGCGCCGCTCCTGCCCCGTACGGACAGGCTGCCGCTTTGTACTTCCCGGTCGCCGACCACGAACATGAATGGAATCTTGGCTTTCTCCGCTTCACGAATCTTCAAACCGATCTTCTCGTTTCGGAGATCCGCTTCGACACGGAACCCTGCCACCTTCATCTCGGCGACTACATTGGCGACGAACTCCCGCTGGTTGTCCGTAATCGCCATGACGACTGCCTGCACCGGCGCCAACCACGTCGGGAAGGCCCCGCCGTAGTGTTCGATCAGAATACCAAAGAACCGCTCGATTGATCCCATCAATGCTCGATGAATCATAATCGGCTGATGGGCCTTACCGTCTTCTCCGATGTAGCTCAGTTCGAATCGCTCCGGATTGTTGAAATCTACCTGGACGGTCGAGCATTGCCATGAGCGGCCTAGGGCATCTTTGATCTTGATGTCGATCTTTGGGCCGTAAAATGCCCCCCCTCCCGGGTCGAGGTGGAAGTTGATGTTTCTGCTCTTAAGGGCTGCCTCCAAAGCGCTGGTTGCTAAAGTCCAGTGTTCGTCCGACCCGACGGACTCCTGTGGTCTGGTCGAGAGAAATACCTCGAACTCATTGAAGTCGAAAGTTTTCAATATGAAAAAGGTGAAGTCCAGCACCCGACTGACTTCGGTCTCCATCTGATCGGGCCGGCAAAATATGTGGGCATCGTCCTGCGTGAATCCGCGGACGCGCATGAGGCCATGCAGGACGCCGGTGCGTTCGTATCGATAGACAGTCCCGAGTTCGCCGTAGCGAATAGGAAGATCTCTATAGCTCCGGAGACGGGACTTGTAAATCATGATGTGGTACGGACAGTTCATCGGCTTGAGCTGATATTCACTGCCCTCCAGCTTCATGGAAGCGAACATGTTTTCACGGTAGTAGTCGACATGTCCGCTGGTTTTCCAGAGATCGAGTCGCGCAACATGAGGCGAATAGACCAGCTCGTAGCCGTCCTTAATGTGCTGTTCACGCCAGAAGTTCTCAATGAGAAGCCGGATCGCGGCTCCTTTGGGATGCCAGAGGACGAGACCGGGGCCGATTTCGTCCTGAACGGAAATGAGGTCCAATTCCTTTCCCACTTTCCGATGGTCACGGCGCTTGATTTCTTCCAACCGGTCCAGGTGAGCCTTCAGTTCCTCTTTCGTCGGGAACGACGTCCCATAGATCCGCTGGAGCATTGGATTGCGTTCGTCTCCGCGCCAGTAGGCACCAGCAGTGGTCAGGAGTTTAAACGCGCCGACATGTCCTGTCGTCGGCAGGTGCGGACCGCGGCACAGATCTACAAAGTCACCCTGCTCATAGGCGGAAATCAGTTCTCCTTCCGGTAAGCCCTCGATCAACTCCACCTTGTACTGTTCGCCGCGGGCCTTGAAAAAATCGATCGCTTCTTCCTTGGTGAATTCCCGTCTGCTGATCTTGAGCTTGCGTTTCGCAATCTCGACCGCGCGAGCCTCGATCTTCTCAAGATCCTCAGGGGTAAAGGGGCGGTCGTATGCAAAGTCGTAGTAGAAACTGTCTTCGAGCGCCGGACCGATCGTCAGTTGCGCAGACGGGTAAAGCTCTTTCACCGCCTGTGCCATGAGGTGGGTGCTGCTATGCCGATAGACTTCTCGACCTTCCGCGCTGTCGAAACGAAGGGGTTCGATCGTCGCATCTTCGGTTACGACGGTCGAAAGATCCGTAGGTTGTCCGTTGACGGAGGCGGCAAGCAGATCCGGACCGGTGGAGATTCCTCCGGCTGCGAGGGCTTGGACTACAGTCTGACCCTTCGGAACTTCATACGTTGTCCCGTTCTTGAGCGTTACCTTCGGCACGAAATTCTAACGTCCTTCATGTTGACGAGAGATCCATATAGACAGCAGTGCCTTTCCCGCGCATCGCGCACCCAGATCTACCTCTGCTCCAGGCAGAACAGTATCCGCCAATCTATCTATTGGATGCCAAAACATAAAAGGCACCCCGACCGCTTAAACGGCCAGATGCCCCGGTAGGATGGTAGGCGCGGACGGTCTTGAACCGTCGACCTCTACCGTGTCAAGGTAGCGCTCTCCCCCTGAGCTACGCGCCTATCGTCCGAAAGCGCATGCTAATATAGGCCTGACCAGGGTGTCAAGAAACGCGGGAAAGAGGAGGAAGCGTCCCCCAAGGCCGGTACGCCACCCCCTCTTGTTATGAGAACGCCCGATGCGATGACCCGGCTGGGTTATCGGATGGCCGATTTCAAAGATTTGCCGGCCGAGAATTTCGGAACCTTCGCAGCGGGTATCCGCAAGGTTTCCCCGGTGCGGGGATTACGACCCATCCGCGCCTTCCGTTTGGAGATCGTGAAGGTGCCAAAATTGACGAGAGACACCCGCTGTCCCTTCTTCAGCGAGGTGGTAACCGCACCTGTAAAGGCCTCAAGCGCATTCCCCGCAGCTACCTTCGTGATACCGGCGGATGCGGACATTTTGGCAATCAATTCTTCTTTCGTCATCATCTCCTCCTATCGGCTGTGAAGGTTAAGAACTAGAATCCCTCAACTCGAAGACACCCACAACATATCTTGGACCGACGGGCTTGCGTTACCGCATCGCTTCTAGACGTCACGGACCCGCTGAGCCTTTGTGCGCTTAACAGGGATGCGCAATTCCTGAATTTTTTTCCTGAGAGTATTGCGGTTCAGGCCGAGTAATTCGGCAGCTTGTATCTGGTTTCCCTTGGTTTCTTGAAGAGCGCGGGCGATCAGCGGACGCTCGATGGCGGAAATCAGGATTGGATGCAAATTTCTCCCCGAGCCGTTATGCATTCCTTTGACGAAATCTCCCATCTTCCACTCTACATAGTCCTCAAGGGATAAGGGAGCTTCCTTGTTAGCAGGCACTCCCTTGGTGCGAGCCAAGGCCTGCATGAACTTGGACGCACGCTTCAGAGCGGGTCGTGACCCGGTGATGACTAAACTATGCGAACAGTCTACGTTGGCAGGGATTGCAGCAGCTCCGTCATGTGCTCCCGGCTTCGACTCGACAATCACGGCGTCGAAGGTGCGTTTGGCTGCCTCGCGCGAAAAGGAGGCGGCATCCTTCGCCGTTGTCATGGTTGCATCTTTGAAGACTTGTTTGAACTGTGTTTGGATGTCCGGATCGCCGCTGAGCAAAAGAATGCTGAAGACCGAAGAAGAAAGCGTCATGAAGATTTCACCAGAAGAAGAGGGTCGGATTATTGCCCAGAGCGGAT
>NZ_CDLUDY010000028.1:0-4159 GCF_975968855.1 Petrachloros mirabilis | reverse complement strand
GTAGGACACTTTGAGACACAGGCATGACACCCCTGCCCTGCCGTGCAGAGGCGATGGGAAACCGTCACGACGCCCATTCTGACCTGCTCAGGTCCATCGACTGCGATCAGTGCTTCCGTCGCACAAGCCGAAATGCACGGGAGATCTTCACAGAGGTAACAGGGAACCTGGTCGGCAAAGATGACGGGCGTTCCATCCAGTTGGTGAAACACGATTGAGCCATGAGGACAGGCCTTCGCGCAATCACTGCATTTCGTGCAGCGTTCGAGGAATACATCTTCATCGACAGCACCGGGAGGCCGCAACCAATCCTTGCGCACGGCCGGCGCTGCCTTCTCGGGAACCACCTCTCTATGTTTGGTGAATTCGTGGGCGGCTTTCGCGACGGAGAAGACAGAGTCTTTGAGAAAATCCCGCCGCCCGTATTTCGGATCGGTAGCCACGGTATTGCCTAATCCAGCAGATTGAGGTTGAGGCCCAGGTTGAGGAGGGAATCGTCACTGCCCTTAGCCTCAGCCTTGGGCTGATCTTCGAGCCTTTACATCTACATCACGCCGTCGGCGCGCAGTTTATAGACCTCAACACATCGGTCGCAGGCACCGAACTCGACGTCCCAGCCTGGGTGATTCTCACGGATGAAGTCCAACACGTACGGTTCGATTTTGGTCCCCAAATCTTCAACCCATGAATAGGTCGGGAATCGGCAGAGCGGACAGGGGAACCCAGGCATCAACATGACCTTATTTTCGGTTTCCGGAACCTCTCCGCCTTCGACGTCGACGGCTCGGTCCATGACCCTCAGGGTGTCGGTGGCCATTTCAATTAGCTCGGAATGGGTAAAGAAGCCCGTCTGCCATAACCCTTCGAACACCGACTTCAACTGAGGAGCCGGGATTTTTCTGTACCAGGACCTGAATTCTTTGAACCGGTCCTCTTTCGAGAGCATCGGCTCTTTCCCGGCTGTGATGAGCCGGCTGTCAACGCTCAAGTTCCACAACACACGATACCGGTGATGGATGAGCGTTTCTTCTCCCGGATTTTGCCCGACCTTCGTATCAGGATCGTATCCGAACAGAGGATCCAGCATATCGGAAATGTGCAGCAGTTCGTGGCGACAATACCGGGTCAGCGCCGGATCGTAGAATCGACGAGGGATCAACTTGATCCCGATCCCCTTAAGTCCCTTCTCCTCGAACTGTTTCGCCAAATCCTGTTCGACGGACCCCCATTTCCGTAGGATGTCGACCCCCTCTTGATCTTCCTTCAGCACACCCTTCACCAGGACAATGCCGATTTTTTCCTTGAGAATGGGATATTCATTGAAAGCATCACGGATGATGTCGGAAAATCCCCATGTACCGAATAGATACTGATAGAGCTTCTTGAATTCGCTTTCGCGATCGTCCAAGGTGAACTTCTCATAAATAGGATCGGCCAGTTCGTGGAACTCCTTATAATAGGTGGGATCACCCTCGCGTTCGGTCTTCTCCACGAACGAGTCGATCACTTCCTGCAATAATGACGGCTGGAAGCGAAGCTCCATCGCTGTCTTCCTGACTCCAGCATCAGTGGTAATGGCGCCGTTTCCCATGTGTAACCTCTTGCAAAATGGCTCGTATGGCGGCTTGACTTGCAGACCAGGCTTCTCTTACGATCACCTGAACTATCCCGAATTATACTGGGCTGACGCGGAGATTTGCAAACCAGCACCGCCTGTCCTTACAGACGGTCTACAGGAAATACCGAGAGGGAATCGTACCATGGCAGATCAGACCGCAACACCGACTCCGGCACCATCCGCTCCTACATCACAACCAGAGGCACTGCCTCCTTTAACAGATCATCTTGAATACTGGAAGACCGATGCCAGGGAATTCAAGACTTTTCGCGGCCATTCCCATGGAGTTTGGACCGTCGCCTTCGCACCGGACGGCCAGACCCTGGCAAGTGCCGGAGTCGACCGACTCGTTCGTATCTGGGACATTGAAACAGGCCGACTGCTCCGCTCCCTTCGTGGCCACACACACGATGTTCGCGCAGTCGTTTTCACTCCAGACGGACAAACCCTTGCTTCCGGAAGCGAAGACCGCACGATAAGACTTTGGAATCCCAAAACCGGTGAGCCGCTCAAGCTTTTATTTACCCGTTATGACCATAACGTGTGCAGCCTCTCCCTCTCGCCTGACGGATTGATGCTCGCTCGCGGGAGCCATAATAAGGACATCAAAATCTGGGAAGTCACAACCGGCACAGAGTTGATGACGCTGCTCGGGAAGGACCAGTACGATCACCATTGGTCCGTCTGCGTTGCCTTCTCGCCGGACGGCATTCACCTGGCAAGCGGCACCGACATCGGCAAGATCAAAATCTGGGAAGTGCTGCCAAGCGGTGAAGAGAAGATTCTCCATAACGGTCACTGGAAGGAAGACGAAGTCGACTCGACCGAAACCCGCGGGTATTTCATCGAAGACGACGGGGGATTCCAAAAGCCAATGGACTATTGGATCGGCGCCATGACTTTTACGCCGGATGCGAAATTCCTGATTACAGGCAGTCGCGATCAGACGATTAAGATGTTCGAGATGCCGAATGGCCTGGAATATCGAACCATCAAAGGCCATACAGGCTGGGTGAGATCGCTGGTCGTCACCCCTGACAGCAAGGTGCTCATCAGTTCGGGAGACGACAACACGATCCGATTCTGGGATCTCTCGAACGGCCGATGCTTCCGGACGATCAAAGGCCATGCGGGAGGCGTGCGCTGTATCGCCCTCTCACCGGACGGACGACGGCTGGCAAGTGCCTCATGGGATCGCACGGTGAAGCTGTGGGAAGGTGGGGCGGAGCCGGCGGAGTAAGTTACGTGTCGTCTTCTGTTTCGGCCTCGTCCTTCGCAGATGGAATCCCGTAGCGTTTGCACTTTTCCCAGAGAGCTTTGCGAGATAGCCCGAGGATCTTTGAAGCAGTGGTGCGGCTTCCCTCGACTCGCTCCAACACCGATACGATATACTCCTTCTCGAATTCCTCGCGGGCCGCAGCCAGAGACGTCATCGGCCGTTCCGTCCGCTTGTGTCCTGAAAGGCCTTCGTTGCAGAACCCGCAGGAGTCTTGAGGCGCCCCCCCTGTAAAGGGGCAGGACTGAAACCCGCAAAGATCGGCAGGTTGGATCGACTGCTGATCACGCCCCAAGGCCACACCCCGCTCGACCATGTTTTCAAGCTCCCGCACGTTCCCAGGAAATGAATACCGGAGGAGCAGTTCGCGCGCAGTCGACGAGAACCCTTTCAGCTTCTTATTCATCTTTGTCGAACAGGTCTGCAAGACGTGCTCGGCTATCACAAGTATGTCTTCCTGGCGTGCCCGTAGCGGAGGTATCACGACCTGGACCACGTTCAATCGATAGAAAAGATCTTCACGGAATCGCCCTTGCGATACCTCTTTGCGGAGATCCTTCTGTGTCGCGCAGACGACCCGGACGTCCACGTCGATTGTGTTGTTGCCTCCGACCCGTTCGAATTTTCTTTCTTGCAACACCCGCAGTAGCTTCACCTGTACGACCGGCGAGATCTCTCCAATTTCATCGAGGAACAAGGTTCCTCGATGGGCCATTTCGAATCGACCCCGTCGCTGCCGCAACGCTCCCGTAAACGCGCCCTTCTCATGGCCGAATAGTTCTGCCTCCAACAAGGTTTCCGGCAGAGCTGCGCAACTCACCTTGATAAGCGGGTACTGGCTCCGCGGGCTGTTCTGATGAATCGCATTGGCGACCAGCTCTTTCCCTGTTCCGCTTTCACCCAGAATCAAGATAGTCGAGTCCGTGCTGGCGACGGTCTTGATCTTGTCGAGAACGGCTCGCATTTGGCTGTTTGTCCCAAGGATTCCACTGAAACAAAATTTGTCTTCGAGTGTTTCCTTGAGATCCTGATTTTCGCGACGCAGCGCCACGACGCGACCGACGCGTTCGACGATTATCAGGAGTTCATCCATCTGGAAGGGCTTGGTGATGTAGTCGAACGCGCCGTGTTTCATCGCACCGACGGCGGTTTCCACAGACCCATGAGCCGTAATGACGACGACTTCTGTCTGGGGAGATTTTTCTTTTGTGGCCTTGAGGACGGCCAACCCGTCCGCTCCGGGAAGGCGTAGGTCTGTAATCACC
>NZ_CDLUDY010000027.1:0-5874 GCF_975968855.1 Petrachloros mirabilis | reverse complement strand
GGCGGAAGTTGTCATCATGTTGCTGGTTCTATTGACAACGGTGCTGGCGGACCTGATTACGGCCGTCGGGGTCGGGGTTGTGGCGGCGAGTCTTCTGTTTGTCAAACGCATGGCTGACATGGAGCTCGCGAGCATGCACATCATTACCGGCCATCAGCCCGAAACACCCTTAAGCAAAGAGGAGGCTGAGATTCTCGCTCAGAACAACGGGCGGATCATTTTGATCCATATCGACGGGCCGATGAGCTTCGGTTCCGCCAAGAACATGGTCCGACGGCTCGAAGGGGTTCGCAGTTGGGGGAACTTTCAAACAGTCGTGCTGGATCTTTCGGATGTGCCGACGGTTGACGGCACCTCCGCTCTGGCTATCGAAGACATCATCCGTATGACGACAGCCCATAAACAACAGGTGTTGCTCGTAGGGCTGCGACCTTCGGTCGTCGAGGTTTTGGAGGGAGTCGGTGTCTTGTCGCTGACCCCGCAGAACCATCGATTCAGCCGGCGTCTCGATGCGTTGCAGCATGCTGCCCGCGAGACCGGCGTGCCCAACACCAACCAGCATCCTCCCGTGGTCGGGGGCCGCCCGTACCTCTATCTTCAAGAGTCGCGTCCAACCCACCACGGCTCCCAGGCCGTCATCGTCCGTTGTTTCGACGACCGCTTTTGGCAAACCTCCAAGGGGTTTCTGCAGTTTTATGGAATTCAGCGGTTCGAAGGGATTACCGTCGCCGGCGGGGCAAAGGCGTTCTCGTCTATGGAGCCGACACAGGAATTCGGGTTCATGATGGCAGAACTCAAAAACGTGCTCAACGCTAGCCGTGCCACGCGCTGTCTCCTGTTCACCCATCACGACTGCGGGGCCTATGGCGGATTATCGAGGTGGAATGGAGATCGAGAAAAGGAGTTGGCGTTTCACCGAAGCGAACATGAAAGGATTCTCGCCAACCTGCGGGGAGAGTTCCCTTCGCTGAAAACAGAAATCTTCTTCATCGACCTTTCCGGAGTGATGAAGATCGTCTGATTGTTTCATGCACTCTGACTGATGGGGCAGGCTGAAAGTCCCACCATTGCCCCGATCATCTGCTCCATCGCGTTGCTCTAGGCAACTCCGTCGCATTTCTCCTGCCGTCCGAGTGGCCCCAAGAGGGTGAAAACGTATTGGTCCGTGATCAAACCTTTGTGCTGTCTTCTACGAAGACAACGCGGTATCCGTTATGTGTTAGAAAAATGAACGATCCGTTTCAACGTCGAGGGGGTGCCTGGTGACTCGCCGCACGGCCGTCAGGTGCCTGCAAGTTGGTTCCACTCTTAGAGGATTCGTTTCAGTCGGATAGCTGCACTTCTTAGGTAGGACAATCGAAGCGGAACAGAAGAGATAAAAGTATATGCGGCTCGTACTAAGGCTGAGTCAAATGTCGTCGGCACCAGGGTAGGGGGCAGGGAATATTGATTAAGAGTCCAATCCCCATGTGCTCCAAAGGAGCACTGCGGCGATGGCCATCATGATCCAGGCCACTCCGCGATCCCCAATATATCGAAAGATCTGCTCAGGAAGCTCTTTCATCGACGAACGAACCTTTCTACCTAAGAATGCATAACTCAAATCAAGGATTGCGTCACATCATCCATTCTGTGAAACAGGATCAAACCCGTAATTGACCAAGAGTTTCTGAATACGGGAACTCATGAGAAAATCTGAAAACTGCTTGGCGGCCCCGCGCACATTTTCCCGGCAGGTGGACACCACTGCATGCCCGAACTGCACCGGCACGTAGGTTCCGATCGGGGCTTCATCGCTGATGCGCACTTGCCCTCCATTGATGGCATCGATTCGATAGACCAGGCCCACATCAGCCTTGCCGGCGTGAATCAAACTCATGATGTCTTCACTGTGCGGAGCGTGGAGAATGTGAGGACCGGTTTGATAGGTCAGGTGATGCTTGGTCAGCGCCCTGGCTGTGATATCTCCTAGAGACGACGTCCGAGGATCTCCCAGAGCGATGCGGGTAGTGTGATCGGGCAGTGCATCGTGAAAGGAAACTAACGTAGCCAGGGAGTTCGCTGACATGACGAGGACCAGGGAGGTCTGTGCGTAGATACGAGGTTCACCGTTGAGCGTCAGACCTTTCTTGTGGAGTGAGTCGACTTCAACCGTTCCAGCTGCTAGGAATACATCGATTGGTGCACCCTGTTCGATCTGTCGGCTCAGAGTTCGTGAGGGGCTATAAACGACCTCCACTGGCACCCCATACTCTCGTTCGAACATCGGCAGAATTTCTGTAAGGGCCGTTCGCAAGCTCGGGGGGGCCCCCACTGTCAGAGTTACTGCGTGAGCGTATCCCCCTGTTAAAATGGCAGCTGAAATTCCGCAGAGGATTCCCACTGTCATGCTCAGTCTTCGCATTCCCATCACGCTGCTCCACATTCTGGCCCTACCATCGCGGGAGGCCTTGTGAGAGTCTTTGAATTCCAGTCTCTTCATGACCCAATTCTTTGACACGCTTGGAATACACAATCCGCAACCCACTGAATCCAACAGCAAAATCAATACCAATTTTGGTGTTAAATCTCCGGTTTACAGCCCTTCAGCACAACCGATAGAATCTCAGAAAATTCTAGGGATTACGTACTTTCGCACGGGCCGCACACCTGGCGCATATCCACGCAGTCGGAGAAATTGAGCGATATCGCTCGATGCGCTCTGTGCGAAAGTTCCTGGTCAATGTGTTTATCGGTATTAGGACCTTGCCTCCGGTTCCGAGCGAATCTGCTCGCGTATATGGGACTGCGTCATATGGGCACAGATGGGACGAAGCGGCACAAACATTGCTGCGGTCAGTTCTGCGCATGATCCAACTAGTCCACATTGCACTGCGAAGGCCCTACACGTTTGTCGTTCTTGCGATTTTGATTGTCTTGTTCGGGGTCACGACGGCGGCCCATATGCCGACAGACGTGTTCCCGAATATCTTGATCCCCGTCACCTCTGTTGTCTGGGCTTACGACGGACTGTTGCCCAAGGATGTGGAAGGTCGGATCACGTATATCTTCGAACGGTTCCTTACGTCGACGGTTGAGGGGATCAAATATATCCAAAGCCACTCCTATTTCGGTAGCAGCATCATCAACATCTTTCTTCAGGATGGAATTGATCGCGGCGGCACAGAGGCTGATATTGCGGCAATCTCGCAGACAGTGGTGAAAGCGCTTCCGCCGGATATTTCACCGCCCATGGTCATGCGTCTCGCGCCCTCCTCGGTGCCCGTAGCCACGCTACAGGTGACGTCCGACACACTGACCCAGGCGGAGCTTTATAACCTCTCGATCATGCGTATCCGGCCGTTGCTTGTGACCATCGAGGGAGCAATCCTCCCGCATCCCTACGGCGGGCAGGACATGCAGATCATGGTGAATCTTGACCAGCAGAAATTGCTTGCTCGTCACCTGACCCCTGCCGATGTCCATGAGGCTCTTAGTAGACAAAATCTTGTGCTGCCAGGAGGTGACCTGAAGATTAAGGAGACTGATTGGATCGTCCTCACGAACGCGACTCCGCTGCAAGTGGATGATTTCAACGAGATTCCGATTAAGCGAGAGGGTAACGCCTTCATACACATGCGCGACGTTGCCGATGTGCGCCTTTCCGGACGGGTTCAAACGAATATGGTGCTGGTAGAGGGCAAGCAGGCGGTCATCATTGTCGTGATGAAGAGCAGCGAGGCCTCGACTCTGGATGTGGTCGACGGAATCAAGAAAATGATCCCTCGCATCGAGAAAGTTGTGCCGGAGGGTGTGAAGGTCGAACTCCTAAACGATGCCTCGACCTTTGTAAAGGATTCGATTAAGGATGTCGTGCACGAAATGGTGACCGCCGCGGTGCTGGTCGGCCTCATCGTGCTTTTGCTCCTCGGATCCTGGCAGTCAACGGTAATCGTAGCCACGACGATTCCGCTTTCGATTCTCACTTCCCTTGTCGTCCTTCACTGGGCCGGACAATCGATCAATGTCATGACCTTGGGTGGTTTGGCGCTTGCTGTCGGTGTCCTCGTCGACAATGCAACGGTTGTGATCGAGAATATTGACACCCATCTCGCCATGGGCAAGCCATTGGAAGACGCGATCATCGATGCTTCCAGGCAGATCGTGCTTCCGACGTTTGTTGCCACCCTTGCCATCGCCATCGTGTGGTTTCCACTCTTTAAACTCAGCGGCGTCTCCGGCTGGCTTTTCACGCCAATGGCAGAGTCGATCATCTTCGCAATGCTCGCTTCGTTCGTTCTGTCGTTCACACTCTTGCCGACTATGGCCAAGTACATGTTGGTGGGCCATACGGTGCCCCATGCGGAAGAACACGGTGGCTGGCACAAGCCGCACGCGGCACTCGGCTTCTTTGCCCGCTTTCAGCAGAGGTTTGAACAACGTTTCGACGCGTTTCGGGACGCTTACAATGCGCTGCTTGAACAGGCGGTTGCTCATCGAGTAGCATTCGTTAAAATCGCCCTGGTGTTCGCGCTGGGCTCCATGACTCTGTTTTTTGTCAGTGGCCGCGACTTTTTCCCCGAGATCAAATCAGGAACGTTGCAGATGCATATGCGGGCGCCGCTCGGGACGCGTATCGAAGTGGCGGGCCGCATCGCGTCACTCGTTTCGAAGGACATAGCGCAACTTCTTCCTGGGCAAGTCGAAAGCGTCGTCAGCAACTGCGGCCTGCCCGTTGGGCCTCACAACCTCGCCTTCATCCCAACTCCGACGATCGGCTCGCAGGATTGCGATATGACCATCTCCTTGAAGAACGAAAAGTCACCGGTGTGGGACTATCGCCGCATCCTCCGCAAAGGCCTTGTCGAGCGATATCCCGGCACGGAATTCACGTTTCAGCCGGCGGACCTCACCGCGAAGATTCTCAACTTCGGGTCGCCCTCACCGATCGACGTGCAGATCAATGGTCCGGATAGTGAGCATAACTACGAGTTTGCACGGAAACTGGCAGGCAAGCTGCGACGGATTCCCGGCGCGAGCGACGTGGTGATTCAGCAGACGATGCGCACACCGACGATGCTCGTCGAATCCAATCGCGCCTTCGGGCTCGGCCTTAACCTCACTCAGAAGGATGTTGCCGGCAACCTCCTTCTGACGACTGCCGGCAGCCAACAGGTAGACCAGCAATATTGGCTAGATCGGAAGACCGGGATGTCTTACCGGATCAACGTCTATACCCCTCAACCGCAATTGACCAGCGTCAAAGACCTGATGACTGTGCCGGTCAACCGAGATGACGGCAAGTCGTCAGATACGAACCTGAAACTGCTCGGCAACATGGCCACGTTGACCTCAATTGGAACGCCAGGTGTGATCACTCACGGGAATATTATGCCTCTGTTCGACGTCTATGTGTCGGCCGAAGGCCGCGACCTCGGCGGCGTGCTTGCGGACGTGGAGAAGGTAGCGGATAGCATGAAGGAGGAACTGCCGCGCAGCGCGGCACTTACCATTCGTGGTCAGGCTGAAACGATGCACGATGCCTATGTCGAATTGATGATCGGGCTGGTGGTCGCCATTGTTTTGGTCTATCTCCTGATCGTCGTCAACTTCCAATCCTGGCTCGACCCCTTCATCATCATTACGGCCTTACCCGGGGCGTTGGCAGGCATCGCGTGGATCTTGTTCGTGACACACACAAATCTGTCCACGCCCGCGCTAACCGGCGCCATCATGACGATGGGGACGGCGACAGCCAATTCGATTCTGGTTGTGGCCTACGCCCGCGACCGGCTCGCCGTCCACGGCGATGCGCTGCGGGCAGCCGTCGAAGCCGGGAAAGCCCGGATTCGCCCGGTGCTCATGACAGCCTCAGCCATGATCATCGGCATGTTG
>NZ_CDLUDY010000026.1:0-6025 GCF_975968855.1 Petrachloros mirabilis | reverse complement strand
GTCGCACTTCAGTGTCGACGCAAACGCGCAGGGAGCCACACAGGTCCTTCACCTCTATGAAAAAGAACGGATCCTCGGCATCCTGCCGTTCTTCCATTCGTTCGGTTATCTCGTCTTTTGGTTCGTCATGTTCAACAACGCCGGTATTGTGTTTCATCCGTCACCGCTTGACGCGGTCGCCATAGGCGAGCTGGTGCGTCGTTACCGCATATCATTCCTTGTCACTACCCCGACGTTTCTCCAGCTGTATGCCCGCCGCTGCACTCCGGAACAGTTCAGCTCGTTACGCGTCATCGTGACCGGGGCAGAAAAGCTTCCAGTGCGATTGGCTCAAGCCTTTGAGGATCAATTCGGCATCGGACCGATCGAAGGCTATGGTGTGACCGAGTGCGCGCCCGTCATCGCCGTCAATTGTCCTGACTTCCGAGCTGCCGGTTATTACCAGCCGGCAGCTCGACGCGGAACGGTCGGTCAACCACTGCCCGGAATCTCCGTAAAGATCGTCGACCCGGATAGTTTTGCTTCGTTGCCTCCTGGCACACCCGGCATCTTGTTGGTCAAAGGGCCCAACGTGATGAGCGGCTATCTCGGGCGAGAAGACCTCACCTCAAGCGTCATGCACGACGGCTGGTATATCACCGGAGACATCGCTATGCTGGATGACGACGGGTTCCTCACCATTACCGACCGCCTGTCTCGCTTTTCAAAGATCGGCGGCGAAATGGTCCCCCACGGAAAATTGGAGGAGGCCCTGCAACAAGCCGCGGGAGCCGACACGCAGGTCTTCGCTGTCACCGGAATTCCTGATGAAAAGAAAGGGGAACGGCTGGCGGTCCTCCATACACTTGATGAGAGCCATATCGAGGATATCATAGACAAGGTCGCCGCTCAGGGGCTGTCAAACCTCTTCATCCCTTCTCGTAACCAGTTCGTCAAAGTCGACGCCCTTCCACTGCTTGGGACCGGCAAGCTCGACCTGCGGGCGATCAAACGGATTGCAATGGAACGACTGACGTAAGCTGAATTGCGATTAATTCGCACAGGCAGCCGGCTCCTCGGTTGACGTACGCAAGGATTCGACAGTGAGGCAGACACTTCTGCAGGCGAAGGAGGGGCGACGAACACGCTTGCCCCTACGGGTGTGCCTGTTGTTCTCTACTCTCTTAAGCTGCCAATCCCTCCCATCTCAGCAGTGCCTACCACCGCAGATCGACCTGACTCCGGAAGTAGCCGCTCTGACAAAAGCGCGAAGTCAGGGTCAAGCGCTGAGAGACGATCTTGTTGCATTCGCGACTGCGGCCCGTACGGAGATGACAAATGCGACCCCTCCGCCTCCCGCCATTCGGGAGCAGGTGCGTTCAGTGAGAAGTCAATACTTGCTCCTTCGGGAAGTGCTATTTGACCTGGCCTTTCGGCATGCACCCTCCATCGTCGAGAGAATTGAGGACCAAGACCCCTATCCGCTGCTCCTGCGCACGGGAATCAGCGTAGGCGCGGGTGATGAATTGGTGAAGAACTTTCTTGCTATCGCTCCCTTGTTGAGCCTTCACCCGGCTTTCATCGAGACATGGAATGAACCGGATCCGACGACCGGAACTCCTGCGGGCAGTTGGGAACACTCACTCACCGCGTACCGCAACCCCAATTACCTCGACTTATTCACAGCTGCGATCGAACGGCTGCAAACGAACCGCAGACTGCTCGAGATGTGCTGGGAGGCCCCTGCCACGCTGATTCGAACGTTATACCCTTCCGGCGTCAGGTCTGCCATTGAAGATCTGCAAACAACCCTTGCCCTCCTGGGAACGGGTATGGCCGAAGAATACTTCGGCCAGGATGAACGGGATGTAGAGGAACTCATCCGAGAGTCGAAGCAGGTTCGCGCCTTCTGGGCGGAAGCGGCCCCGGCACTTCGGGCGGCCATCGAACGTGATCATGGAGTGATCCGGGGCCATGTGCGCATCCAAGTGTACGAAGCACAACAGGCCTACATGACTCTTCGATCGTCCCTTTATTCTCTGGCGTTCAAACACCTCTATAAACTGACGAGGGCCGACATCCCCTATCCGCTGGAGCTTCGCAGACGAGGCCTGGGTATCTCGTTACTGGCCGCGATCACCTTATACGAAAACACCCAGCAGCTGCAGGATCACGTGGTCAACATTCCAGGCGTGAGGAGTCTTTTGAACCAAGGTGATGATGTTCGAAGCATTCCGCCGAATTTCTGGGACGACATCCATCGAGAGTATGTCAGGATTAAATACCGCGATCTTCTGCAAAAAGGCCTGAACGAGTGGGATCGACTCTCCGTTGAGGGACAGACCGAGCCAATCAGGGATGTCCCCTTCCTTGACTACGTCGCGAAAGAACTCGCTACAAACCCCGTGGTAACAGACATGCGACAGGACAACGTCTTCCGCAAAACGGCACGAGTCATCGGCTACTACCTGAGCCAGGCCCGGGACCTCTTTACCGGCAGTGTGACCGAGATGGAATTTCAGGCTTCCAAAGGATTCGGGAATCTCATGGGGACCGTCGCGTTCAGGCGCGGCAAACTCTCCAAAAGCGACGAGTGGATTGAATTCATAAGAGCCAGGCTGCAACCGGGCGATATCCTGCTCGAGAGCACCCCATTTCGTCTTACTTCCACCTTGATCCCGGGCCACTTCGGTCACGCGGCCCTCTATGTGGGAGAAGCGGAGGACTTGAAGAAGATGAGGTTGGACACCGAGCCGCACATTCAACAACACTGGCGCGATGTCTCGGAGGGGAAAATCATCGCCGAAGCTCTCAGGAACGGGACGCAATTAAATACCCTTGAACATTTCTTGAACATTGACGATCTGGCGATCCTGCGACGAAAACCGGGACAGTTCCCGGCAAACGAGGTCCGGGAAGCGATCAGCCTTGCCTTTTCCCATCTCGGCAAGCGATACGATTTCAACTTTGATACCAATACATGGGATTCGATAATATGTTCTGAGCTCATTTTCAATTCATATATCCATATCCCGTGGACGTTCGGACACGGAATGGCCTCCGGCACCCTGACGCCCGACGATATAGCCATTTTTGCCGGCTCGGATGACAGGCGTCCGTTTGCGTTGATAACTTTTATTCATGACGGAGTTGTCGTCCACGACCTACCAACCAACCGGCTAAACGAAGAAACTTATATACACCTCCTTGGCAGGCAGTATGACAGGGCGCTTCGTCACCGGGCAGAGGCAAGCTCCCGTGACCTGCCCGCGGATGAAATTCTCCGGGCAGGTCTATGAGTCACGCTTCAAGAACGGTTCACCATTTCACGAATCGCGAAGTCCCGTCACTGAAAAGTGACGTCAGTTGAGCAACGAATGACCACTGAGAAATCCCTCATCGACTGCCATGTCCACCTCGCAGCCCTGCCGGATGGCGACAATGGCTGCTACATTTCGCCAAAACTGCTCAAGAGCCCTCTGTTTCGCTTCCTACTCTGGAAGCAAGAACTCTCCCCGGCCCACCCCCATGAGGCTAACGCGCGTTATCTCGAGCATCTGGTCACCGAACTCCGCACCTCAAAGCATGTCCAGAAGGCTGTACTACTCGGCATGGATGGTTTCTATGATCAGACCGGTTTGCTCAATCGCCAACTCACGGACTTCATGATCGGCAATGATTATGTGCTCAACACCGCGAAGGCCCATCCGGACTTGTTTCTCGCCGGCCCATCGATCAATCCCCAGCGGGAGGATGCCGTAGACGAAGTCCATCGCTGCGCCGACGCCGGAGCTGTGTTGATTAAAGTGCTTCCGAACGCCCAGCACTTCAATCCGGCTGACCGGAAATATATCCCCTTCTATCGTGCCTTGGCCGAACGCAAGCTCCCACTCCTCAGCCACGTGGGATTCGAGTTCAGCCTGATCGGGAAAGACCAATCGGTCGGTGATCCTGACCGTCTCCGCATCGCCCTTGACGAAGGTGTCACCGTCATCGCCGCTCATGCCTGCAGCTACGGCCTTATGCTTTATGAAAAGTTCATTCCCACGTTGCACGAATTTACGAAATCTTACCCCGATTTTTACTGCGATATTTCCGCGCTGACTCTGCCTAACCGCTTTCGGATGCTCCTGTATTTGAGGAAGCATCCTGAATTACAAAACCGACTCCTCTTCGGCACCGATTACCCGCTATCGGTATTCCATGTGGCGGCCTGGGGCCGTGTAGGACTGGGTAAGATGTGGAACATGATCCGCACGAAGAATCGATTTGACCGACAGGTGGTTGTGTGCCGAGCCTTAAATCTCGGGTTTCGTTCGCTTGGCGACATTCTCCCCCGACACAGGTAGGATGGCCTCAGCCCCATGAATCGAGACCAGATACTCGCCAGTCTCAGAGAAAGGATCCTGGCCTTTGCGACATTACGAGTATCGAAGGAGCATGCGGAGGACCTGACACAGGATGTTCTCGTCGTCCTCCACGAGAAATACCCGCACGTAGCCGAACTGACGGAACTCGTCCCCTTGGCTTTTCAAGTGCTGCGTTTCAAGATGCTGGACGCCCATCGGAAATCGCTGCGCCGGGGCGAGTACAATCAGGAATCGACCGAGGAACTGCCCTTGGCCGATCCGGCCGACGATCCGGTCACACAACTGGACCAGAAACAGCGCGTCGACCGACTCCTCTCTGCACTGATGCATCTGGGCGAGCGATGCCGCGAGCTCTTTAAATGGAAACTTGAGGGCAGGAGTTTTCCGGAAATCCAGAGGTTGATGAATCAAACTTCGATCAATACGATCTATACGTGGGATCTCCGATGCCGGAAACAATTACTGGCCCAGCTGGGAGGTTCCTGGGACTAACCGATGTCTGAGCACGAACTCGAAAAGCTGCTCGGTGGATTCGCCGCCGATACACTGACCTCCGAGGAGAAGGAGCGTCTCTATGCCGCTGCATTGCAAGACCAGCAGCTCTTTAATGCTCTCGCGGATGAGCAGGCACTTAAAGAGTTACTAGCCGATCCGGCAGTACGCCGCCGGCTGTTGCAAGCGTTGCGCAACACATCTTCCTCCTCCGCAGGTGGGTTTCTCCCTTGGCTGAACTGGCTCAGACGACCTGCGAATCTTGCACTGGTAGGGGGATTTGCCGCTGCTGTTTTCGCTGTAGTCCTGGGCACAAACATCTATCAGGAGAGTCTGGAGCAAGCCGCACAATCCGTCGCCACGGAGGACATGACACCGTCTTCTCCTCCGGTGTCAGCGCCGGCGGCCTCACAATCCGTGCCTCCCCCAATTGCCGAACATACAACCAAAGGAGCGGAGGAGATCGCACGGGAAGAGCAATTAGCGAAGAAAGACAGGCTATTCGACAAAATGGCAGCACGAGAACAGCCGGCGCCTGCCACCTTGCAAGTCCCCAAGACTCCGAATGCCCCCACTGATGTGGACAAACAACACCGCGAACAGGTTACCGCTCGTCGGCAATCCCAAGGGCCTCAAACCGAAGGTGACAAAGCGTCAACTGATCTTGGCACGTCACCGGATCAGAAACTGGCGGCTACCCCAACACCGCAAGCTTTGGAGCAGCGTGCTTCGCAAATGCACGCGAGGGAACCGGTCGGCGGAGCTACTGCACCAACAGTCAGTGCCCGAGCATTGTTTTATGGAGAGTTGGCGGCTCGTCCTGATTCAGGCTCAAGGGCTCAGGAACCAGAAAGTGCGATGAAATCGCTGGCTGAATCTACCCCGCAAGAGAGTAAATCTGAACGAATGACTGAGCCAATGGCGAAGCTCGGTCGAGCCAAGGGAGAGATCTCCCCCGTAAAGCCCCTCGGCCTCCGGTACAGTTTCACCACGCGTGGGATAGACGGGGAGGAGAGGGAAGTCGATAAAGAAACCGCCCTCAAGAGCGCGCCAGCAGCATCGCTCACAGTGGAGGTGAACCAAAATAGCTATATTCAGATTTGGGAGACAAGAGAATCCTCGACACGTCTTCCGCTGTTTCCCGATAAAGAGTCGGGCAAAATTTCCTCAAGGATAATCCCCGG
>NZ_CDLUDY010000025.1:0-9826 GCF_975968855.1 Petrachloros mirabilis | reverse complement strand
TCGGATCAGCAGCTCCTCGACGAACTTTCGAGGCGAAGTCCATGAGCGATGGCGTTTCCGGCGTGGAGGAGTTCTCGTGGCTCAAGTCTCGAAAGTTCGTCGAGGAGCTGCTGATCCGAGCCGGAACCGTGAAATTCCATCACCCAGAAATCACCGGTGGAAACGTCGAGGCTTGCCAGGCCCCAGGGACCCGGATCCTTGGAGTGGCCGGACGGTGTTGCACGAGCCACTGACGCAAGAAAGTTGGACTCTCCGGGGGCCAGAAACTCCGTATCGACCAGTGTTCCGGGAGTGTAGAGGCGCACCACTTCGCGACGTACAAGTCCCTTGGCCAGCTTGGGGTCTTCCACCTGCTCGCAAAGTGCCACGGTACGGCCGGCTTTCAAAAGTTTGGCGATATATCCTTGCGCGGCGTGGTAGGGGACCCCACAGAGCGGGACGGGATCGGTGCTGGATTTGTCCCGTGAGGTCAAGGCGATGGCGAGGAGTTTAGATGCATCTCGAGCATCATCGTAAAACATCTCGTAGAAATCCCCGACGCGAAAAAAAAGAATTGCATCGGGATATCCACGCTTGATCTCGCGGTATTGCCGCATAAGCGGCGTGGCGTCGTGGTCACTCATCGGCTCGGTCCTGTTGGGGAAGTCCGCCTGGTGTTGACGGCGAGTGTCGTCCTGTCACCTTTTCGAGAGAATGGCGAAGTCGCTCGAGATCCACCTCGGCATCTTGCAGCGCCTTAGTCTTTCGTCGTAATTCGATGCGGCCTTTGATCCAGGGAGGAAATAGCAGGATGCCAGAGACGAGGAGTCCAACGGCGAATCCGGCCAGGATCGGCTTGTAGACGGGGGTGGTCGCTTCGAACAGCCCGAAAAAATACCGGAGCGTGACTTCTTCCTCCTGGTTTTGAAGGAAGAAAGCCAGACAGAGGAGCAGGAGTACGCCAACGAGGATTAAGCGAATCACGACGAGGTTTTCTCACTGGATTCCGGTGTCCTCGGCCTTCTCTTCTTCTGTAGATACTGTCGTTTCGTTTCCGCCAAGAGCGTGACGGACGCCGGGCCTTTTGCTGTTAGAGAAATACTTCTACTCCCAACTGTGCGATGGCGCAACCCAATTTCCAGACGGTCTTCAGGCAGAATGGACATGTTCTTGTCGGCCCACTCGATCACCGCGACCGTTGGGCCGCACAGGTAGTCGGTCAAGCCTATGGATTCCGCGTCATGCGTGGAGTGGAGGCGGTATAGATCGACGTGCGCCATCGGAAGTCTGCCTCGATATTCATGGATAAACACGAACGTTGGGCTGCTCACTCCAGTAGTTGGGGCACCAAGTCCGGCTGCAATTCCTCTAACAAGGGCGGTTTTCCCTGCTCCCAAAGGACCGATGAGTGCCAGGGTTTCTCCGCCTCGCAAGGAGGACCCTATTGCCTGGCCGAGTCGAACCGTATGCAGAGGCGATGGAGACGTCAGTTTCCAAAGACGCTCGGTCCGAGCCGAGGGTTCCCGAACGCTCTTGACCGATGATCCCTTGCCCTTGCGATTAACTCTGAGTCGCCTGGATCGCATAGGGAATGTGAGCAAGAAGGTCTCCGGCGATCATGCCTGCCTCTCCGAGTTTCTTAGCGGCGAGATCGCCAGCGAAACCGTGTAGATAGGTTGCCGCGCAGGCGGCTTCCCACGCAGGAATCCCTTGAGCCAACAATCCTGCCACCATTCCGGTCAAGACATCTCCCGTTCCGGCTGTTGCCATCCCTGGATTTCCCGTTGGGCAGACAGCAAGCAAACCATCAGGACGAGCGATCACGGTTCTGGCTCCCTTGAGCACCACAATGACTCCCCGTTCCCGAGAAAAACGTCGGGCTGTGCCGGTTCGGTCGATATTTACGCTCTGCGATGTGGAGCCGACTTCCAGCCGTGCCATTTCACCGGGGTGCGGCGTAATAATGGGAGGAATTTTGCACTCCGTTAGCAGGGAAGCGCGACCAGCCAAGGCGTTGAGTGCGTCTGCGTCGAGCACGGCCGGCCGGTCGATGTGCTTCATCAGGGATTGAACCAATTCGACAGTTTCCGGATGTGTCGACAGTCCGGGGCCGACGGCGATCGCTGTTCGGGAATGCATGAAGGTCAGCAGGCGATCAAGTCCCGAACGATTCAGGGTACGAGCTTTGGTTTCGGGAAGGGGGAGGGTCATCGCCTCCAAGAGTTTGGATTCCAAGACGTCATTGACGCTGCTTGGTGCAGCGACGGTAACGAGGCCTGCTCCTACCCGTAATGCCGCCCGGGCCGCGAGCGCAGCCGCCCCAGTTTTTCCAACCGACCCGGCGATGATGCCGGCGTGGCCGAAGGTGCCCTTGTGAGCTGAGGCTCTACGCAAGGGCAGGGATTTGGCCACCATCTCTTTCGTGATCAAGAACGTTCTGCTGTCCAGGGCGTCTACATAGTTCGAGGGGATGCCAATATCGACAAGGTGGATGGATCCAGCATGGTCGATTCCCGCATTAAGGTAGAGACCCTGCTTCGGTAAGCCGAAGGTAACCGTGGCGACGGCCTGAATGGCGTGACCCAGCAACGTGCCGTTGTCCGCATGGATGCCTGATGGAATATCGACCGCAATGACAGGCCGGCCTGAACGGTTAATGAGTTGGACGGCATCTCGATAGCCTCCCGTCAGGTCGCTTGACAGGCCCGTGCCAAGCAAGGCATCAACGATCACGTCGCTTGAAGTCAGAATCGGTTCTGCCTGTTCCGGAGATCGAAACAACTTGGTGTGAGACTTTCCGCCGACGCGAAGCCACCGACGATACATGACAGCCGCGTCGGGGCTGAATTCGGTCGCCGGCGCCATCAGCAAAACCGTAACCTTGGCGCGCAGCCTGCGAAGCAGTCTGGCAACGACCAGGCCGTCCCCTCCGTTGTTGCCCTTACCGCATACGATCGTGAAGCTCTTGCCGCGCAGCGGATGATACCGTGCTTTGAGGAACGCGACAACTCCGGTGCCGGCTCGTTCCATCAGAACCACACCGGGAACCTTCGCCTCCGTGATGGTTCGTCGGTCCAACGCCTGCATTTGCGTTCCGGTCACGATCTGCATAGAGTCCATCGTTCAATTCGTACTTACGGGGAGGCCGGTGAACTTTCGGTCAACCGAGTAGAGACCGCATTTCCCGCACTGCTTGGTCAAGTCCGACAAGGACTGCACGGGCAATAATGCTGTGGCCGATGTTGTACTCGACGATCTCCTGGATATGGGTCAGCCGTGACACATTTTGGTAGTTCAGACCATGCCCGGCATTGACTCCCATTCCGAGTTTGTAGGCTAACTTCGCGCCTTGCGTAATGGCGTCGAACTCGGAGTCGGCCTCCTTCGACCGCTTGGCATTGGCGTATCGCCCAGTATGTAACTCGACGAAATCAGAGGATACCTTGTGGGCAGCCTTGATTTGCCCCAAATCAGGTTCGATGAAGAGGCTGACTGGGATACCACCATCGTGGAGCATTGCGACGATCTTTTCGACGCGATCCCTATTGGACACGACGTCGAGCCCGCCTTCTGTTGTGAGTTCCTGACGTTTTTCTGGAACTAGGGTGACAAGATCTGGTTTAACGGTCAGGGCGATTTTTGCCATAGTTTCGTCGGCCGCCATTTCCAGATCCAACTTGGTACGGACTACTTCCCGCAACAGTTGCAAGTCATGATCTTGAATATGGCGTCGGTCTTCCCTCAGATGAACCACGATTCCATCGGCGCCGGCCAGCTCCACGACTACCGCAGCCGCAATGGGGTCCGGATCCTTTCCCCCTCTCGCCTGGCGCAAAGTCGCGACGTGATCAATATTGACACCGAGCCTGGGCACCGGGCCTCCAAAATAGAATACGGTCTTGCAAGGAAGGTCGAATCACGCGATGAGACAGAATAGTCGCCGCTGTTGTAACAGAAACGGGTTCAGGTGGGCAAGGACAGGGGAGGGGGACCGCAAGATAATCATGGGTGACTTGGCAAGTGATGACTCTACGGAACCCCACAGAATCACGGGATAATTTGACTCTTCTGTCTCTGCGCAATTAGAATAGGCCTTCGCCCAACGGGTAGGTTATATCTCCCTCCCGCCGAATCGACTGATGGCGAACAACGATCATGGGATTAGCTGACAATTTCTACCGCCTCAAACGGCTTCCTCCCTATGTGTTTGCGGAGGTCCAGCGCCTTAAGCTGGAAGCCCGGCAGCGCGGGGAAGACATCATCGATTTCGGGATGGGGAACCCGGATCAACCGACGCCGCCTCACATCGTAGAGAAGATGATAGAGGCGGCTCGGAAAGGGAAAAATCACCGTTATTCAGCCTCGCGCGGCATTACGAAGCTTCGCCATGCAATTGCCGGTTGGTACAAGCGCAACTACGATGTCGACCTTGATCCTGAAAGCGAGGCCATCGTCACGATCGGCTCTAAGGAAGGTCTGGCGCACCTCTCTCTTGCTTTGATCGGGCCTGGTGACGTGGTGCTGACGCCGACACCGACCTATCCGATTCATATGTACAGTTTCATCATTGCGGGTGGCGAAGTCCGCGGGATTGAGTTGCGTCCGGACAGCGATTTTTTCGATGATCTCCAGCGAGTCTACCGTCAAACGTTCCCGCGGCCGAGAATCCTTGTTATCAACTTCCCCCACAATCCGACGACGGCCATCGCCGACCTGGAATTTTTCAAAAAAATCGTCGCTTTTGCGAAAGAACACAACGTCATCGTCGTTCACGACCTGGCCTATGCAGACCTGGTTTTCGACGGATACAAAGCACCCAGTTTTCTTCAGGTGCCGGGCGCAAAAGACATCGGTGTCGAGTTTTACACCCTGTCCAAGGCCTATAACATGCCTGGTTGGCGTGTCGGGTTCTGCGTCGGCAATCGTGAAATCGTAGGTGCGCTGGCCAAGATCAAGAGCTACCTCGACTACGGGATTTTCCAACCGCTACAAATTGCCAGCGTCATCGCCTTGAACGGTCCACAAGATTGCGTGAAGGAAACGGTGTTGCGCTATCAAAAGCGTCGTGACGCGTTGGTGGGGGGATTGAACCGCATCGGCTGGAACGTGAGCAAGCCGCTGGCCACGATGTTCGTATGGGCCCGCATCCCTTTGCCGTATCGGCATATGGGTTCCCTCGAATTCTCGAAGCTCCTGCTCCGTGAGGCGAAAGTAGCTGTGTCGCCCGGTATCGGCTTCGGGGAGGGAGGCGATGAGTATGTCCGTTTTGCTCTGGTGGAGAATGAGCATCGAACGAGACAGGCTGTTCGCGGGATCAAGAAAGCGTTAAAGCTTGAAGGGGGCAAGGAATGATCTCGCGCGTCGGTGTCGGTGTCGTCGGATTCGGGACCGTCGGAACGGGAGTCGTCAAGATTTTATTAGACAATGCGGCCCTTATCCGTCGCCGCGTCGGGGTGCCTATTGAACTAATCCGCATTGCCGATTTGGACACAACTCGCGATCGAGGCATCGTTTTGCCTTCGGGTCTGCTGGTCAATGACGCGAAGCAGGTCCTGGCCGATCCCAAGATCGACATCGTGGTCGAATTGGTAGGAGGCTATGATTTTGCCAAGCGGCTCATCCTTGAGGCCATCGCAGCAGGAAAAACTGTTGTGACCGCGAACAAAGCCCTTCTGGCGCTCCATGGTGAAGAGATCTTTGCGGCAGCCTCCCGCAAGGGTGTCGATATCGGATTTGAAGCCAGTGTAGGAGGAGGGATTCCTGTTATTCATGCCGTCAAGGAAGGTTTGGCGGCCAACGTGATTCAATCCATCTACGGCATCATCAACGGAACATCGAATTACATTCTCTCCCGCATGACCAACGAGGGGAAGGGGTTTGAGGAGACATTGGGTGAAGCGCAGAAGGCCGGCTATGCGGAGGCGGATCCCACGTTCGACGTGGAAGGAACAGACAGTGCGCACAAGCTGGCGATCCTGGCCAACCTGGCGTTCGGGACGCCGATCAATTTTAAAGAACTCTATACAGAAGGGATCACACACATTACTGAACACGATATCGCCTTCGCCAGCGAGTTCGGCTACACGATTAAACTATTGGGCATCGCGAAACTCGTCGAGGGCGAAATCGAGGCCAGGGTCCACCCGACGATGCTCCCTGCTGACTCTCCGCTGGCCAAGATCGAAGGTGTCTACAATGCCATCCAATTGGTCGGCGACGCGGTGAGTGATGTTGTCCTGGTCGGACGAGGAGCAGGTGATCTCGCCACAGGCAGCGCAGTGGTCAGTGACATCATCGCCGGCGCACGAAATCTCGTGAATGGCGGAGTTGGACGAGTGCCGCCCGCCTCATTCCAACCGGACGAGCGACGTCCGTTACGTATGCGTCCGATAGAAGAACTCAGGTCGTTGTACTACTTGCGGTTTATGGTAACCGACCGTCCCGGCGTTCTGTCGCAGATCGCCGGTGAATTGGGCCGCTGCGGTATCAGCATTGCCTCGATGCTGCAAAGGGGACGTCGCGAAGGGCAGACCGTTCCGATCGTCATCAAGACTCATACGGCAAGGGAGCGGGATGTGCAAACTGCTCTTCTGGAAATCAACCGCATGGCTTTTATGTCGGAACCCGCCACGTTGATTCGTATCGAGGGCAAGGACGAATGACATCATGACACGCTGGCGTGGAATTATTGAAGAGTATCGCAAATTCCTCCCGCTGACGGACAGGACACCGATCATCACGCTCGGAGAAGGCAACACGCCTCTGATCCGTGCGGCGAGGTTGGCCAAGAACATCGCTCCGGGGATTGATCTCTATCTCAAGTTCGAAGGGGCGAACCCAACGGGGTCGTTCAAGGACCGCGGGATGACGATGGCTATTTCGAAGGCTGTCGAGGCTGGGGCGCGGGCTGTTATCTGTGCCTCAACCGGCAATACTTCGGCCTCCGCAGCGGCCTATGGTGCGCGCGCCGGACTTGCGGTGTACGTCTTGATTCCCGCCGGGAAGATAGCAATGGGAAAACTATCGCAGGCCATGATGCATCATGCCACAGTGATTCAGATCGACGGCAATTTCGATCAAGCGCTGGAGATCGTCAAAGACCTCTCGACATCACACCACATCGAGCTGGTCAATTCTCTAAATCCCTATCGTATCGAAGGCCAAAAAACCGCCGCGATGGAAGTGTGTGATCAGTTGGGCGAGGCGCCTTCTCTGCATGTGCTCCCCGTCGGGAACGCCGGCAATATCACCGCCTATTGGAAGGGATATCAAGAGTACCGGGTGGCCAATCAAACGATGCGGTTGCCACGGATGATCGGCTATCAAGCGTCCGGCGCCGCACCGATTGTACTGGGCCGCGTGATTGAAAACCCTCAGACGGTGGCGTCTGCTATTCGTATCGGGAATCCGGCCAGCTGGCAATGCGCCCTTACCGCGGTAAAAGAATCCTCCGGATTGATCGATTCGGTGACCGACGAAGAGATTCTGGAGGCGTATGCTGCGGTCGCCGCGACAGAGGGCGTGTTCTGTGAGCCAGCCTCCGCTGCATCGGTAGCCGGAGTGACAAAGCTGGCGCGTCAGGGAGGATTGCGGGAAGGTGAGACCGTCGTCTGTACGTTGACAGGACATGGATTGAAAGACGCCGATACGGCGATCAGTGTATCGGTGAAACCCAAAACCGTCCAAGCTACAAAGGAGGATGTCGCTCGTCTCCTAGACATCTAGGCGCGATGCGAGAGTATCGTCCATGAAATATGTGATTCTGCATGCCGAAGGTATGGCTGACCATCCTCGGCAGGAATTGGCCGGAAAAACTCCCCTACAAGCCGCTTCAACTCCTCACCTCGATAAGTTGGCTCGTTGCAGTGAAATGGGTCTCCTCACTGTTGCACTGGAGAATGGTCGTCATGGGAGCGGTCTGACCGGCACGTCGATTCTGGGATACGAACCTAAAAAATATTATCAAGGCCCCGGCCCGTTTGAGGCGGCGAGTTTAGGAGTCAATGTCGGGGAACATGACGTCGTCTATCGTTGCACGATGGTGACGTTGAAGGCCGACACGCAAGCTGGGTCAAAGGGCAATAGCTCAGACATCAAGAAGCTTGGCCCTCATGTCATCATGGATGACGCGACGGCTGGGCTGATTACCAGTGAAGAGGCCCGTGAGTTGATCGATGCGGTGAACGAGCAGCTCGGGTCCGAGACGATTCAATTCTATCCAGGCTCAGGGCATCGCCATTTGATGGTGTGGGTCGAGGGAAAGCCGAGGGCGTTGTGTGTGGATCCTCAGACCTTGGTCGGCCGATCGATCGCTGACGCATTGCCTGCAGGAGACGGTGCCGACATTTTGCGAAAGCTGATGGATGCGTCATTGATGATTCTACGCGATCATCCCGTCAACGACGAACGGCGTGACGCAGGGAACAAACCGGCGAATTGCCTCTGGCTCTGGGGCGAGGGGCGGGCCATTCCCTGGCCCAGCCTTACGGAGCGGTTCGAAATTTCCGGAGTGGTAGTATCATCGAACGATGTCCATCGCGGCTTGGGGCTGGTCTCTGGCCTCGAAGCAGTGGACATCGAACGATTGGCTGATGCTGATCTCCGCACGCAAGCCGTTGAGGTGCTCGCTGAATTGAAGAAAAAGGACTTTGCCTACGTTCACGTCGAACTTCCGGACGAAGTCGTCTACGACACGGATGTGAAGGCCAAAGTTCGCGCGATCGAAGCCGTCGACCGTGAATTCGTCGGTCCCTTTCTTGAGGGACTCGGTAAGATCGGTCCATATCGTTTGGTCACGATCAGCGATCCAGGCAGTATCCATCAGGCACAACTGACCGAGGGACAATGGTTGTACGCGTACCATGATAGAACCGCAAAGCAGGCTATTGATGGTGATCGGCGGTTTACTGAGGCTGACGCTCAATCCTCTCACACGCCTCCTCGCGATGCCACCAAGTTTGTCGTCAGACTGTTTGCAAAAGGCGTGTAATCATCGTGGCACTGATCGTCCAGAAATACGGGGGAACCTCCGTCGGAACAGTTGAACGGATCCACCGCGTTGCCGATCGTGTCGAACGTGCCGTCAAGGATGGTCACAAGGTTGTGGTTGTCCTCTCTGCGATGAGTGGCGAAACGGACCGCCTCTTAAAGCTGGCACATGAGGTGGCTGCTGTTCCCGATGAACGCGAGCTCGACATGCTGCTTTCGACCGGTGAACGCGTGACGATAGCCCTTCTGGCTATGGATTTACGTGGACGTGGATTGAATGCCCAATCGTTCACCGGACGGCAGGTCGGAATCATGACCGATAGCGCCCACACCAAGGCGCGCATCACCAAAGTGACGGCCGAGCGTATCCGTGAGTCACTGAACAAAGGCGTGATACCGGTCGTGGCCGGCTTCCAAGGCATCAATCAGCAATCGGATGTCACGACGTTGGGGCGTGGGGGATCAGACCTGACGGCGGTCGCATTGGCCGGTGCCTTAAAAGCCGATCGCTGTGTCATCTTTACCGATGTTGATGGGGTCTACACGACGGATCCGAATATTGTGCCTTCGGCCAGGCGGATTGACAAAATTTCCTATGAAGAAATGCTCGAGATGGCGAGTCTGGGTGCCAAGGTGCTGCAGACGCGCTCGGTGAAGTTCGGTGCACGCTACGGCGTGCCGATCCACGTGCGCTCGAGCTTCGTGCCCGATCCGGGCACCTGGGTCACACGCGAGGAGGACGTGATGGAGCGGCTGATCGTCTCGGGGGTCACCTGCAATCGCGACGAGGCGAAGATCCGCATCCAGGGGGTTCGCGACCAGCCCGGCGTCGCCAGCCGCGTGTTCACGCCGCTCTCGG
>NZ_CDLUDY010000024.1:0-21614 GCF_975968855.1 Petrachloros mirabilis | reverse complement strand
GGGGATAGAGCACCTGCAGAAAGGCCGCAGCCGTGGCTGTATTGACGGCATGATTCGACGGGAAACTGAATACCTTGCCGCAGGCCTGCAACTGATGGAGGTCCGGCATGACCATGCAAGGACGAGGGCGTGCTACAAGATGTTTGAGCTGCGCCCCGATAAAATCGAGCAAGCCGATCGCTCCACCAAACACGGGTGCCGCAATCAAAGCCTCCCGCCAAGATAACCAGACCCAATACCCCGTGAGAAGTAAACCCGGGGCCCACAGCATGGACGGACTAGAAAGCGTTAAGGCCAACCAATCGAGCATGGGCGATTGGCCGGAGAAGCTGTTGATGACACCCGTGAGCGATTCGTCCCAGCTCATGTGGCACCGCTCGGGTGCGGCCGGAACCTACAGAAAACGCATTCGGCAAACTCCCTTTTTCCTTCTGCCCTTCGCCCCACGCCTCTAGCCCCCTTATCAACGAGTATGGAAGTGAATTCGGACCGTCAGTTCACCGTCTACCGGACTATCTCCACGCATCTGAGGGTCGAATGTCCATTTACTGAGCGCTGCCATGCCCGCCAGGGTCAATTCGCGGTATCTGCATGGCTCCAGAATCACGACCGTCACCTTCGCCTCTTTCGACACCAAAAGGCGCGCCTTCATCCAATCGTCGAGCTCTTTCCCTTCGAGCGAGGGAGGAATTTCGGGCCAAGGCATAGACTTCGCGACAGGCCCCTGCTGCTGATCCTTATTGAGCGGAGCCCCATGGACATGAACCTCTGGCAATTCAAGCACGTCCTCGTCATGATCCGAATGGTGGGTGGCGGCGTCGCCTTCAGCAGCAGATGCCGGTCCGTCGATGCCCGATAGTAGAACCACCCCGAACACCAATACCCGTCCCATCGAACTCACAGCGTCCTCCCTAAAACGTCCATTGGGCTCGAAAAAAGAAAGAACGGGGCATCCCCGCATGGGCAACGCCAAGACCAATACTCCCCTCCCCGCGATTGATGAAATACTTTTGATCAAGCAGATTGATCAGGTCGAAACCAAGCAATACTTTTTGACCGTGCCAGGGCAAAAGCACCAGATGCGTTAACGACATATTGTACACCGTGTAGGATGGCATATGGGTGGAATTGGTCTTCGCTTGATCATTCTCAGCCGTACGCAAACCGGACCCAAAAAGCATCTGTCCTGTCACCAGTGTATGAGGTAACAACTGATAGCTCAAAACCGCGGAGCTCGTCACCATTTGGGTATGATCGCAAAATACTCCGCCTGGCGAGTTAATATCGGCTATCTCCTTGGCTTCGAGGAGAAAGTGGCCGGACTGCAGGCCGTATCCCTTACATTGGCCCCAGGCCACGTTCCCGCGAGCTGTCAAATCGTCACGCAGTTGCAGTTTCAGCGATGCGTCGATGCCACGTTGCCATCCCCGCTCAAAGGCAAAGTAGTTAAGCAGTGGAGTCGTTCCAAATTGGCCTGCGTCGGAGAGGTAGTTGGCCAGCTTGTAATATCCGGTCAATTCCAAAGTCGCCCACCGGCTCAGGGCATGGTAGCTCCCGATTTCGAAATAATGGGCACGTTCCGCTCGCACCGTATTGTTTGTCGTATCTTCCGGCTGTGCCTTTGTTCCCCCTGTATTTAATTTGGCAAAGGATATCGCTTCGAGGTTCGGCGGCGTAAACATTCGACCATAAAAGGCATGAAACACATTTGACTGGTTATGTTTATATGTGACCCCGAGGCGAGGACTGACTTGCCCCTCGCTCCGAAGGTACTGGACCGCATCGCCTCGAACTCCGATGTTGAATGTCCAATGATCGGTAGGCGACCACTGGTCTTGAATCCAGAATTCTTGGCGCCATCCTATGAGCCGGTTGTCTGCGTTCAAGGCGATGACTCCTCCGGTAGGATTGCCTGCCCCGTCGTCTAGAAAGGTATAGAGTTTCGTTTTATTGATGGCTTGCGTTCGATCAATTTGAAATCCCGTTTTGATCAGATGCCTGTTGCTATAGACGTAGGTGTAATCCAGCCGAACCCCGCCTGAATAAGCCATGCGGTCCTGATCGGCTGCCGAGAAGGGTTCCGTTTCATCGGACACATAGCCCAGCACATTGAACGGATCCGTCTTAAACGCGGCCCTTGTATGCCTGAAGTATCCGGCGAGGCTGAAAAATTGATTTGACGAGACGTCGTGCCGCCATACCAGATGCCCGTATTGGTTGTGTTCATTCTGGTTTTCATCGATCATCTCCGACGGCACCGAGGGGAAGCCAGGAGGCAACAGCGCAGAAATAGTTCCGTTTTGCACTTGTCCCGGCATGGTTGGGATTTGGTACTTCGCGATGGAGTTCAAGAACTGCAACGTGAAGTTATTCTTGTTATCCAGCTGATAATCGCCGCGGAATATGGTTTGGTTTCTCTCGCTCTGGCCATGAAAGATCGAATGCCCAAGTGTCGGAGGTTCGATGCCACGATTCGTCGTCGTGTAACTGTTCAGGAAATAGTACCGAACCTTCTCACCGGCCGTTCCTCCGTATTCGATTGAAGGCGTGAGAGTCTTGTTCGATCCTCCAAAAACTTGGGCTGATCCGAATCCCGGCTTTGTCCCGCTCTTTGTCGTAATATCGATCAGTGCGGCCGCCTTATTGCCTACGTTGGCCTCCATTCCGCCGAGCACGATGTCGGCGCGCTCCCAGGCTCGCGGTGAAATGACATCGGAAAATGTCGAGGACACGGTATCGGGAATCGGCACACCGTCGATCCTGAGCTGAAGATTGGCATGATCCTGCCTGATGTGCACCTGCTTGAGCGCCCCATAAGTTGCACTTGGAACTGTCAGCAAGACATCGTGCAATTCGTTATTGTTCCCTCGCGGAAGCGCTTCAATCTCCTTGCGAGTGACCGAATACGTTTCGCTCGACGCTTTGAAGTTGATAGGCGGCAACGGCGCGACGACTTCTAGCGAAATCTCCCTCGTATTTGTCAGAGTCAAGGTGATCAGTTCTGTTGACTCGCCATCCTCAACTGTCAACACAACGTATTCGCTTCGGTAGGTATCCTGCCGCGCACTGACGGAATAGGTTCCCTTCTCGGGAGCCTGCAAGGAAAACTCCCCGGCATCATTCGAAACCACTTTTTCGACTGTATCCCCTTCTTGATTTTTCAATTCGACGATAGCCTGCGGCACACGCCGTAGATCTTGTGATTGGACGATACCATGTATCGTTTCTGCCTTTTCGGCCCCCACCGCATGAAGTGGCCAGGATGCCAGGCACCCAAATGCAATCAGTACGCAAATGGCATGTGGCCGTACACGATGAGTCAGAAGAACATGTTGCATGGGACCTCCCGAATCTGAAGCAAACACCACGAGTGACTGGCTGCGACCCGCAGCGCCGCTCAGGGCACTGCTTACCGGTCCAACAGCAGTTTGGGCGAGAGTTTAGATCCGGGGTGGTGCTCTGGATGGCCCTAAAGGTGAGAAATCGACAGAGAGCAGAGCGGACAATGCCGGGACAGTGTGGACGGCAATAGGATCCCAACGAGACAACACGGGAGCAGCCAGGTCTAGTGCCCCTGCCGTATGGTGTTGCACCCACTGACAGATGTCTGTGTCAGAATGCTCATGTCCGTCTGTATCGGCTGCGGCCAATTCATGATGCACATCCTGTGCAGCAGCAAACGGCGCCGTGACGGACAACAACAGGACGAGGCCTAGCAGGACCCCGTTCCTTGCCCACGAAATCAAAACGGACCAGTTCATCACGTTGCACTCACTAGCACAGCGTCCGTAAATGGGTCAAATCCGCTCCGATCACGTATAGGCATTCGGAAGAAGAACCCGAGATTATCAGACCTGTATTATATTGCCTTTTCAATAACTTACAGTTCAACACATAGACTTTCACACAAGATTTGGTTAGACTATGCGGCCATTTGCTGTTTTAACTCAAGGAAAGCACGGTTATGAATCAACCTCTCGACAACCAGCATGTCATAGATATCAAGGCGCTCCCTTCGCCACGCGCCATCAAGACGAAACTCCCCATCACCGAAGAAGCGGCGGCCTTAGTTGTTGAAACCAGAGACGCGATCCGTCGAATCCTCCACGGACAAGACCGCGATCGCCTGCTTGTAATCGTCGGTCCTTGTTCCATTCACGATGCGGAGGCTGCCTTCGAGTATGCCGCAAAGCTGAAGCCGGTTGCCGATGCCTTGCGCGACCACCTCTTGATCGTCATGAGAACCTATTTTGAGAAGCCGAGAACCACTGTGGGCTGGAAAGGATTGATCAATGATCCCCACTTGGACGGCACTTGTGATATCGCCACTGGGATGGAACTGGCCCGCACCATTCTTCTGAGAATCAACCAGTTGGGCGTTCCTTGCGCCACGGAACTACTGGACCCCATCAGCCCGCAATATATCGCTGATCTGATCAGTTGGACTGCTATCGGTGCCAGAACGACTGAAAGTCAGACCCATAGGGAAATGGCCAGCGGCGTCTCCATGCCGGTCGGATTCAAGAATGGGACAGAAGGAAGCCTGCAGGTCGCTGTCAATGCCATGACGTCGGCCCGCACGCCGCATCATTTCGTCGGCATCAATGCGGATGGCCAAACGTCGATCATCAGAACGATGGGCAATCCTGATCGCCATATTGTCCTGCGTGGAGGTGGAGGGAGAACGAACTACGACGCCGAGCACGTGGCAAAAGCTGAGGCCGCCGTTGCAGGCGAGGGCATTTCCAGACCGATTATGATCGACTGTTCCCACGACAACTCGAGCAAAGATCACCGTAAGCAAGGCCTGGTAGCCCGCGAGGTGTTGCGCCAGTTTCGTGAAGGCCGTCACACCATCATGGGGCTGATGCTCGAAAGCAACCTTAACCCCGGTAAACAAACCTGGAAGCAAGGGATCCCGTTGGCCCACGGAGTTTCCATTACCGACGCATGCCTGGGTTGGGACGAGACAGCATCTCTCCTTACAGAACTCGCTGACAGCCTCGTTACCAAACCTGCCTGACTCATTTAGACCTTTGAGACCAAACGCAGTCGGGCCAGCCTCAACGATGCTCATCGACACCCATACACACCTCGACGATGCCCGTTACGAGACCGACCGCGAGGCCATGATCGCCCGCGCCCGTGCAGCCGGAGTCGAGGCTATGATCTCTGTTGGATGCGACCTCAGCACAAGTCGATCAGCAGTTGTATTATCCGACCGATACTCCTTTGTCTTTGCCTCAATCGGTGTTCATCCTCATGAGGTCAAGCATATCGGCGACACCTGGTACGATGACTTCCGCCAGCTCGCAAAAAACAAGAAGGTCGTCGCCTACGGGGAAATCGGATTGGATTATCATTACAACCACTCCCCGCAGAAGATTCAGCGCGATCGTTTTCGCGAACAAATCCAGCTCGCGCGTGAACTGACCCTTCCTATAATCATTCACACAAGGGAAGCTCAGGAGGATACGATTACGATCCTGAAAGAGGAGAAGGCTTCAGAAGTCGGCGGAGTATTTCATTGCTTCTCGGGAGACGCCTGGCTGGCAAAGGATGCACTGGATCTTGGCTTCTATTTGTCGTTCTCAGGAATCTTGACGTTCCAAAACGCAACCGCGCTACGTGAAATCGCCAAGAACGCACCACTGGATCGAGTCTTGATCGAAACCGATTGCCCCTATCTGTCACCCGTTCCCCACCGCGGGAAACGGAACGAACCGGCCTATGTCGAACAGGTCGCCAAACAACTTGCTGCAATCCATACCGATAAACAGACCCTTACCCCGGAAGAGATCGGTCTTATAACAGCCAACAACGCCAAACGTTTGTTCAAAATCGCTTGAACTGCCGGTTTCGTTGTCGCTGAGACTTCGGAAGTTTCCTCGGATTTCCTCTCTTTTCAATTCGTCCTTTCGGAAGGTCGTCATCGTCCCGATCTAACTCCTTACCGGCAATACCTCCTCCAACGCGTGAGGTGGCCTGTAACCGTGCGGCAAATTCCGCTGCCCCCATGACGAAGGCCCCGTAAGCCCTGGCATGGTTCACTATTTCCCGATCCGAGCTCACGATGGCACAGTCTCCTCCATACTCTCTCGCCAACCGCTGAATGACCTGATCGGCTTTTTCCCCGCGTCTTGAATAGACGACCTGGACTCCTGAACGATGCTCCCGCCCTTCAACAGGATGGCCTTGCTGCCACCCATCAAACACAACAGTCATGACGTGGCCCTTCCGTTGGCGATAGGCTGCCAGATCTCTCAGTAGGACCTCCCGAGCCATTTCTGAAAGGCGACTTTGCACTGCACCGCCAGGGGCCGTGACGGCCAAGAGGTTGTATCCGTCTATGATCAGATGCATAGGCATCAAAACCTACGCTCTCATCAATGGACTGTCAATGAACCGCAGACTTCGCAAGATAGCTGTTCCGCTTGACAAGCCACGGAACATCTGAGAGATAGTTAAGATCCTACAATTTCAGAAGAAATCCATGTCAATGGCCTTCCGGCGCATAGTCAGCCTGGTACTCCTCCTTGGGCTATTCAGTCTCCAAGTCGTGTCCGTTTATCCCTCCGGTCCTGGGCAAGCAGAAGCCGCGACAAAAAACCGACAGCGGGAAACAGGCAGCCAAACGAAGCGTTCTCAGAACTCCCCCATTAGCATCGCTCCTACAGCCATGTTGCCGGCGATGGTCGAAAACCTCCGCTCGTCCGTGTCACCTGACTCGACCAGACTGGTCCTCGACCTCAACCGCAAGGTAAAGGTGCGTAAGCCTGCCGGCTCATCCGGCGGTGAGATCGTCATTGAAATTCCCAACGCAACCTTAAGCCCAAAGGCGCAACGGAAAATCGATACAGGTTCTTTACCGCAGCCGTTTGTGATCGCTCAACCTTCGGAACGTTCTGTTTCCGTCTCGCTCCCCTCTGGATCATACGAAACCTATCGCATGTTAACGTTGGCGAACCCTCCCCGCCTCGTGATTGATGTCGTGCCATCAAACACCCCGCCGGTTCCACAGGAATCTTCGACTGCTTCAGGGGAAGCGGTTCCCTTGAACACTCCCGCTCCGGCGCCAACTCCACCACAACCGGTTCCCCCGCCAGCAAAAGCGTTCAAGACCATCGTGATCGATCCAGGGCACGGGGGAAAAGATCCAGGCGCACATGGACAACGCGGTACCCGGGAAAAAGACATCACACTGAAAGTTGCGCTCAAACTTCGCCACCTGCTGAGGAAGCAACCGGGGATCCGTGTCCTTATGACTCGGGACCGCGACGTTTTTGTGGAACTCGAGGACCGCGCCAAATTTGCTAATGGAAATGAAGCCGATCTGTTTGTGTCCATTCACGTCAATTCGCATCCTCAACGCTCCGTCAGAGGCATTGAAATCTACCACTTCGGAGAGGCAAAAGATCAGCGGGCACTCGAAGTCGCAGCGCGCGAAAATGGTACGCCTCTTAACAATACCGGCGTGGGTTGGGAATACTTGGTCGCGGACCTGTTGGCAGCCAAAAAAATCGAAGAGTCGTTGGACCTCGCGTGGAACACCAAAGAAGCCATGATCACACATTTGAACGGGCATTACGCTTTGGTGGATCATGGCGTGAAGACTGCTCCTTTCTACGTCCTCCGCTTTACGAGCATGCCCAGCATCCTCGCAGAGATCGCCTACATTTCCAATACGACTGAAGAGAGCTTGCTCCGGAGCAACACATTTTTAACCCGCGTCGCGGAGTCCGTACTTAAAGGCGTTCTCACTTACCTCAATTCTGCGAACCAACCGGGCCAATGACATACGGCTTCCCGCATTTGTCTCGATGATGCCTACTATCAAATTAATCGTCGAATATGACGGCAGCCGCTATGCCGGCTGGCAGCGCCAGCCCGATCAACCGACGATACAAGAGGCGATCGAAACCGCGCTGTTCGAACTTACCCAAGAAACCGTTTCCGTCATCGCCGCGGGACGCACCGACTCAGGCGTCCATGCCTTGGGGCAAGTCGTCAGCTTTCGAATCGATCGCAATTGGACCCCTCGCGAATGGACGAAAGGTTTCAACGCCAGACTTCCCGTGGACATTGCCGTACGCTCGGCTGCGATCATGCACGACGATTTTCATGCACGTTATGCTGCCAAAGGGAAACTCTACGAATATCGGATCCTCACCCGTCCGGAACGGCCCGCCATCGATCGCTCCTACTTCTGGCACATCTACAAGCCACTCGACGTCGAGGCCATGAAACAGGCGGCCTCTCTCCTCATCGGAAAGCATAATTTTACATCGTTCGAGGGAACCTTAACCGACAACGAGGACCCTCTCTGTGACCTGCAACAACTCTCGTTGACTCAGCATGGAGATTCGCTTCTCATACATGCGTATGCCGACCGGTTCCTTAAACATATGGTTCGAACCATTGTCGGAACACTTGTCGAGGTCGGCCACGGGAAGCGCCTCCCAGGAAGCCTCGCCGATGTCCTTGCCGCACGGGACAGGACTGCGGCCGGGCGGACCGCCCCTCCTCATGGCCTGTTCCTCATCCGCGTTGATTACGACCAGACAAAATAAAGAAAACGCCTGGAACCAAAACCAGAAAGAACTGTTCAACCGGAGAAGATGAGGGAGTTCCACCTGACGCAGGAGATGAATCGAACAAGCTGGGGGGAGACTCTTCGCGACACCTAACGTTACGACAGCTTCTTGGGCAGGGGGAAAGAAAAAAAAGGAATGACGTCAACAGGATCGGGGCGGGTTAACTCGGAAGGGATTCATCACGGTTATCAAGCTTCTTGCGTAGTTCGATCAATTCTTGCTCAAGCGCCAGAAATCTGTCGCTGATCGGGTCCGGAAGATTGATGTGGTCCATCGTAGCATCGGGGAGACGTTCACCCTGGGTTTTAATTACGCGGGCAGGAACCCCTATGACGGTTGAATTAGCCGTGACATTCTTAAGAACCACCGAATTGGCGCCGATCTTCACGTTGTCACCGATCGTAATGCCGCCGAGAATCTTCGCACCAGCTCCGACCACCACATGATTCCCCAACGTCGGATGCCGCTTTCCCCGTTCCTTTCCGGTCCCTCCAAGCGTGACCCCCTGAAATAGCGTTACATAATCACCGATCTCGGCGGTTTCCCCGATCACCACACCCATCCCATGATCGATAAAGAAGCCTGTGCCGATCTTGGCTGATGGATGAATCTCAATCCCGGTCAGCCAGCGGGCTGCCTGCGATATCGCTCTGGGAAAGAACGGCACGCCATGACTCTTCAACCAATGAGCCACGCGATACGCTAGGAGCGCATGAAATCCCGCGTAGGTGAGAATGACTTCGAGCTTGCTCGTCGCGGCCGGGTCCCGGTCGAAGACAGCTTTAAGATCCTGCCCGATTGCCTTTAACATGCCGGCATTCTACGATGCTCAGGCCGATTCAATCAAACAGACGGCGTGGGCGACCATTCCGTCCTCCTTCCCTACAGAATCGAGCCCCTCCCCGCTCTTTACCTTCACATTGACCAAACGGACATCTATTCCGGCAACCTCCGCCATCTTATTTTGCATGGCCTCGAGATGGGGCCCCAGCCGGGGCGCCTGCGCCACGATGACCGTATCGATGTTGCCGATTCTGTATCCTTTTGCCGTAAGCTTCGAGACAACGTCTTCCAGTAACTTCAAGCTCGAGATTCCCTTGTATCGTTGATCGGAACTGGGATAATGGCGTCCCAGATCTCCTTCTCCCATGGCACCCAGGAGGGCATCACACACAGCATGCACGAGGACATCGGAATCGGAATGCCCCTGCAGTCCCTTGTTATGCGGGATTTCGATCCCCCCTAAGATCAGTTTCCGGCCCGGTCCAAGCGGATGAACGTCATACCCGTATCCGATGCGAAATCCCGTCCCCATGTCTACCCTTTCTCCACCGTCGTCTGCCGCGATGCGAAGATGGCTTCTCCGATAATCATGTCTTCCGGTCTCGTGACTTTGATATTTTCCCCACTTCCCTCCACGACCGTCACAGGATGCCCCATCCATTCGATCAAATATGCGTCATCCGTTGCGGCTACCCCTTCGGCTTTGGCCTTTTGATGAGCTTCCTGGAGCCAATCGCGCCTGAAGGCTTGCGGCGTCTGAGCAAGCCACAGCGGTTTGCGATCGACCGTCCGTTCGATCACACGATCGGCTCCAACCCATTTGACCGTATCGCGCATAGGTAAGGCGATGATGGCGGCGCCTTTTGCCTGTGCTTCAGCGACCACTTCTGCCAGCATCCGTTCGGTCAAGAAGGGTCTCACGGCATCGTGTACCACGACGATGTCGACATGTTCGTCGACAGCAGCCAAGGCCTGGCGCACGGAGTCCTGCCGTTCTTGTCCTCCGGCAACGACGGCTATGACTTTGGTAAATCGATGTGCGTCAACAATCTCGTGGCGGCAATACGTGATGTCCGCTTCCGGAACGGCGAGAACCACCGCGTCGATGACAGGGGAAGCTTGCAGGATACGGAGCGAATGAACAACGAGAGGCATACCCCCGAGCGTGCGAAACTGCTTCCGTACAGTTCCACCCATTCGAAGGCCAAGCCCGGCAGCAGGCACAAGGGCAATAACCCGACTATGCACGCGCGACTTGTAACTCCTCCCGGTCGGTTTCTTCCTTCAAGCGGGTAAAGATCATGCGACCGGCCGTGGTTTGTAGGACGCTCGTGACCACAACATCCACGTTCTTCCCAATGTAGCGCCGCGCGTTATCTACCACGATCATTGTCCCGTCGTCGAGATAGGCCACGCCCTGCCCGGCCTCCTTCCCCTCTTTGAGCACGAAGACCCGAATAGTTTCCCCAGGCAACACGACCGGACGCAGAGCATTGCATAGCTCATTGATGTTCAACACACGGACACCTTGAAGCTCCGCGACTTTGTTGAGGTTCAGATCATTGGTCATGATCTTGGCCTGCATCTTCTTCGCCAGCACAACAAGCTTGGCGTCCACTTCCTTGACGGTCGAAACATCTTCGTCGATGATCCGGACGTCCACATCGCCCATTTTCTGAATTTTGTTCAGGATATCAAGGCCGCGCCGCCCCCTCGCCCGCTTAAGCGAATCGGATGAGTCGGCTATATGTTGAAGTTCATCGAGAATGAAGTGCGGAACCAGAAACGTGCCTTCGAGAAATCCCGTCTCACACAGATCCGCCACGCGACCATCGATTATCACACTGGTGTCGAGCAGCTTGGGACAGATCGTAGCGCCCGCCTGCTCCAAGAACCTCTGCTCGGGACTTTGGAATTTCTCTTTTCCGAAGCGTGCTCCAAATACGAGACCAAGGTAGGGAAATCCAAGTAGGAAAACCAACCCGCCGATATGGAACAAGAAGGTTTGGACGTCGAAAATCTCACCTCCAACCCATTCCACCAAACCCGTGAGCAACAGCCCGGCGGCCAATCCGGATGCCCCCCCGACAACAATGCCGAATGAGAGATTGCGTAAGGCATATTCCGCGGCAAGGATTAACCCGGCTGTCGCAACCCCGATCGCCATGCCATAGACCATATACAAGGCATTGGCTTCCTCAACCCTGCTGAACAGGGCTATGCCCGCCAGTGCACTGAGAAGGACGAATATGGCTCTTGAAACCATAGCTCCACCTCCTCTCATTGAACCCTCCGGGTTAGAGATTCGATGCAACAACACATCATGGACGAAGCGTTAAGAAAATCGTTTGGCCCTTCCTTTTCAACAACAGCAACACGGCCTGATCCTTCTCAAGATCCGCAACGGCGCGCTCGTAGGATGTAAGAGAAGTGACAGGCTTGCGATTGACTTCCAGAATGACATCACCTTCCCTCACGCCCATTTCCTCAGCCGTGCTTCCCGACCTGACACGCACCACTACGACTCCGCGGTCGGAAGGCTTCAAACCGTACCGAGCGGCCAATTCTTGAGTCAATTCCCTGACATCGATATCCGATAAGACGCCTGTCGGAGCCGTCGACTCGCCGTTCTCCTCGGAGCCAGGTTGACCGAACGACTTTGGCTGCTCAACGATTGTGACCTCGATCGTTTTTGGCTTCTTGTCTCGTATGATTTTGACGGAGACCTTCCGGCCTATCGGAGTCTGTGCAACAGCATTTCGCAAATGTGTCGGCGAATCCATGGGTTTGCCGTCATACTCAGTAATCACATCTGCGCGCTCGAATCCCGCTTTTTTCGCCGGGCTGTCATCCATCACATCGCTGACTAACACGCCTTTTGTATCTGCAATGCCGAATTGCAGAGCTAGCTCCGGCGTCAAATCTTGAATCGCAACTCCGAGCCACCCTCTAACCACCTTTCCTGTCTTGACCAATTGGTCCATGATCGAGCGGGCTAAATTGCTGGGTACGGCAAACCCGATCCCCATATTCCCCCCGCTTTGGCTGAAGATCGCCGTATTGATTCCGACCAGCTGACCCCGCACATTTACCAAGGCTCCACCGGAATTCCCCGGGTTAATCGCCGCATCGGTTTGAATAAAATCTTCATACTCCGCAATGCCCATGCTGGCCCGACCCACAGCGCTGACGATTCCCATGGTCACGCTTTGAGTCAATCCGAACGGACTCCCGACCGCCAACACAAATTCGCCGACTTCCAATTGATCGGAATCGGCGAGGGGAATGGTGGGCAATCCCGTGGCCTCTATCTTGACAACCGCGATGTCTGTCTTGGCATCGGTCCCGATCAACTTTCCTTTGAACTCGCGCTTGTCCGGCAGGATGACACGGATTTCGTCGGCTTTGCTCACGACGTGGTTGTTGGTCAAGATGAACCCGTTCCCGTCCACGATCACCCCGGATCCCTGCCCGCGCTCTTTTCGTTCACGGTGGGGCTGATCCCGTTTAAAAAACTCGTCGCCAAAGAACCTGCGAAAGAATGGGTCGTCGAAGGGCGAACTCAGCGGACCTTGTGCGGATTTTCCACTGCGGGTTGCGGTGATATTGACCACGGCGGGTTTTACCATCTTGGCAATCTCGACAAAATTCTTCCCGCCTTCAGACAGAGGCAACTGGGGTGCGGTCGTCACGGGCCGCACGATTCCATTCGGCACCGCCTCAGGTCCGGCGTTTCCCGTGGGAAGCCATCCCAAGTCTGAAGCGACCACAAACCCGATGACCATACCAGCAGTCAAGAGTACGGCGGCCGGAAGCCAGTTGCGACTCGCCCGAACAGATCTTGACTCATTGTCTAAAGGATTCATACGCGGATTCTACTCCTCGTGCCTACTGAATCTTTCCGGCATAGATATCCATGATCGTGTTGAGAAACTTGACGGCCTCGGCCTTGGGGCGCTGGAATGAATTCCGGCCGATAATGCTACCGAATCCTCCGCCATCCCTGATCGCCCTGGCCTCTTCGAACACATTCTTATCTTCGCTCTTGGCCCCTCCGGAGAAAATGACGATTCTTCGTCCATCGAACGCACTCTGCGTCACGTGTGTCACCCGTTCAGCCAAGGTTTTGATGGGAATCTTTTCCGCTTCGTAGACTTTCTTGGCAGCCGCCAGCTCAAGGTGTGCCGAAGGGAGCTTAACCTTAATAATGTGGGCACCGAGCTGGGCAGCGATTTGGGCTGCGTAGGCAACTATGTCCATCGCCGTCTCCCCTTCTTTGCTCAATCCGGATCCGCGTGGATAGGACCAAACGACGACAGCCAACCCGTTGTCCTTCGCCTCCTCAGCAATCTCTCGAAGTTGCTCATACATGGTATTGCAGTGAGAAGAACCGGGATAGATCGTAAACCCGACGGCCGCACAGCCCAACCGAAGGGCCTCCTTCACGCTGCCGGTCACAGAGGGCAAAGGATCCTTTTCATCGTGCAACACGTCATGGTTGTTCAGCTTGAGAATCAGTGGGATTTGCCCGGCAAACTGGCTGGCTCCGGCTTCCAGAAACCCCAGCGGCGCAGCGTAGGCGTTGCAGCCGGCGTCGATAGCTAATTGAAAGTGATAGTGCGGATTGTACCCGGGCGGATTGGGCGCGAAGCTGCGCGCTGGTCCGTGCTCAAATCCCTGATCCACAGGCAAAATGACCAACTTGCCTGTTCCGGCCAACCTGCCGCTCCGCAACAAGCGGGCGATGTTTGTTTTTGTTCCTGCATTATCACTGCCGTACCAACTCAGAATTTCTTGAACCCGGTCACTCATGTTTCTCCTCCGAAATTCATCAATCTTTGGTTTTGTTTTCTACGCTTGCCCCTGAATATACTTCTCTGCCTCCCGCACGTCGTCGGAACTACCGATAATCAGTGGAACCCGCTGATGCAACTTCTTCGGCTCTACCTCAAGGATTCTCATCGATCCCGTACTGGCTATGCCTCCTGCCTGTTCAACCACCATGGCCAATGGATTCGCTTCGTAGAGGAGACGAAGTTTTCCCTCCGGCCTGTCCATTTCTCCAGGATACAAGTAAATGCCACCTGAAAAAAGGATCCGATGAACGTCAGCGACGAGACACCCTGAGTAACGCCCGCTATAGGGTCGTCCTGTTGACTTGTCCCGGACTTTGAGGGAATCAATATACTTCTGTGCACCTTGGCTCCACTTGTGATAATTCCCTTCGTTAACGGCATAGACAGTCCCTCGTGCCGGGATGCGGATCTTCTCGTGTGACAAGAGATATTCGCCGATGGCAGGCTCCAAAGTAAACCCGTGCGCGCCCTGTCCGGTAGTATAAACCAGCATTGTACTCGAACCGTAGAGGAGGTAGCCGGCCGCAACTTGTTCACTACCCCTACGCAGAAGGTCATCGTCGGTTGGAAGGCGTCCCTGCTCTCTCCATTTCAACACCGAAAAAATAGCGCCGAGGGGCATGTTGACGTCCGTATTCGACGACCCGTCGAGCGGATCGAAGAGCAACATGTAGCGTCCGGACCGATTTTCTGGGAGGGCTACGGATGAATCCATCTCTTCGGACGCCAAGGCGCAGACCAACCCTCCTTGCCGAAATGCCTTGATGAACGCATCATTCGCAATCTCGTCGAGTTTTTTGACGACTTCTCCCTGAACATTTGTATCACCGGTCGCACCCAACACGTTGATCAAGGCTGCTCGACGAAGATCTTGAGCGATCAGTTTCCCGACGAGGCCGATTTGAGCAAGCAGGCTGGAGAATTCTCCCGTCGCCCCGGGTGAGGCTGCCTGCTGACGAATGATAAATCGGCTTAATGTAAGAGGAAAATCTGGCATATGCCTATTAGCGGAGTATAACGGGTTTGGAGAGGTCGAGCAATCAAAGAGCTATTGTGTCAGGATGTCCCTCTCACTTCTCAATACCCCGCCACCAGATCGGCCACGATGGATCCGATGATGACTTTTGCTTTCATCCTCACGGGGATTCGACGTTCATCAGTCGTGAACCACACCCGGATGTTGCCTTGGTTCAGGAAGAGGCCCTGGAACGGCATGATGACGAGCACTTCCGCCGTTTCAGCCTTCCCCCATACCCCTTCAAGTGTTTCAACCTTCTGGACCTTTACATCAATTTTGCGGTTTTTCTTATCGTGATGGATGTTCAAGGTCATCGATGCCCCCGGTATCATCGGCAGGACGTTCCGAACGTAGTAGAGACAGGAGATCAAATCCTGTGTTCCGGGTTCTATCTTCAGATCCTCCTTGGACCCGCCTCGAATAGCGGTCACCGTTCCTTCCCGGTGATGAAAGAAATACTCGATGTCCTCTTTCTTCTTCCCTTCGTGACGGTGGAAGATCATGTGCTGGGGGAGCTGTGACGGAATATCGAACTCGGACTCCACACGATTATTGACAGGAAAGAACCGGGTAATAGCGGGTCTCGACCGGGCGGTGGTGATGAACTTTGCGAGGGGGTGATCAGAATTTCCCCCTCCATCTACGACCTCCATGACAGCCGTCCCGGCCAATATATTCAACCAGGAAATATCGTAGGTCAGTCGTTCTCCGGGTTGGACAACCTGGTTCGATGGTATCACGTTGGCATTTCCCAACGAATACCAGCACCCAACCAGTGCCAGCACCGAAATCGTAAGGGAGGAAGTGATACGGTTCATGCGAAGAGCACGGAGAAGTACGCAAAGAAACTGCGGACGGTTACTGGCCAAGACTCTTCTTCGCAAGGGCCAACTCACCTTCGATCACCGCCCTGATGTCATTCAAATGCTCGACGGACACGGCTTCAAACCTGAGCACCAAAGCCGGCTGAGTATTCGAGGCTCTTATCAAGCCCCATCCTCCTTCGAACACGGCACGCACACCGTCTATTGTGATGACATCGCGCAGAGTTAATTTCTTAGGGCCCAGCGGTTCACCCGACTTCGCGAAATTCGCTAAGTGGTCTTGCACAGACTTTACCACATCGAATTTGATGATGTCCGGCATATCCACCCGTATTTCCGGAGTCACGGAGGTGACCGGCAAATCAGCTACCAGCGAGGACAAAGACTTGCCTGTCCTCGCCAAAATTTCGACAAGACGACATGAGGCGTAGATCGCGTCATCGTACCCGAAATAACGATCGGCAAAAAACATATGACCGGACATTTCACCGGCTAGGACAGCCTGCTCGCTCTTCATCTTCGACTTGATCAAGGAATGACCGGTCTTCCACATGATGGGTCGGCCGCCTTGCCTGGCGATATCGTCGTACAGGCATTGAGAAGCTTTGACCTCTGAAATAATCGTGCTGCCAGGTTTTTTCGCCAGGATGTCGCGAGAGTAGACGACCATTAACCGGTCGCCCCACAAGACTTGTCCTTTTTCATCGATCGTTCCGATACGATCAGCATCGCCGTCGTAGCCGATTCCCACATCGGCATTGTGTCTGACGACAGCCGCAACCAATTCATCCAGGTTTTCCAAGACCGTCGGATCTGGGTGGTGATTGGGGAATCGACCGTCGAGGTCGCAATAGAGCCCGGTCACACGGCACCCCAATAACTCCAGAGCTTCCCTGGCGACCAGAGATGCTGCGCCGTTCCCGCAATCGATCACAATGTGTAGAGATTTGGCATCTACACCAGCGAAACTTTTCTTGAGATAGGCCAGATAGTCGGGAATGATGGCATGCTCGGACAGGGTCCCTTGCCCTTTTACAAACTGTCCTGCCTCCATAACTCGTCGAAGTTCTTGAATGGATTCTCCATGAATGGCTTCCTCGCCCACACAAATCTTGAACCCGTTATATTCAGCCGCGTTGTGGCTCCCGGTAATCATGATGCCACCGTCAACCGGCAACTGATGCAGCGAAAAATAGACGAGCGGAGACGGACAAATACCGATATCGATGACGTTGATGCCGCCGGCGAGCAGCCCTTTTACAAGGGACTTGAACAAGCCGGGAGAACTGAGTCGGCCATCCCGGCCTACAGTGATCGTTTTGACACCACGATCCTTGACATAGGTGCAGTAGGCCCGACCGACCTGCTCAGCAATAGGGTCTGTCAATTCATCTCCGACGATGCCGCGGAGATCGTATTCTCGAAAGAGTGCCATCCTGAATCCCTTGCCTCTAAGACTTTGGAGTTCTTCCGTAATCGTCCTGGAACCGTACAATATCGTCTTCGCCCAAATAGGGACCGTTTTGTACCTCGATGATGTGCAAGGTTTCCTGTCCGGGATTTTCCAAACGATGTCGAGTTTCGACAGGAATGGCCGTGCCCTGGCCTTTCTGTAAATCAAAGACCTCCTCACCCCTGGTTACTCGAGCCGTTCCGGCAATCACCACCCAGTGTTCGCTCCGTTTGTGATGCAGTTGAAGCGACAATCGCCCTGATGGGTTGACCGTCACGCGCTTCACTTTATAGCCCGGCCCCTCTTCAAGGACGGTATAGGATCCCCAAGGACGGTGGACGGTGAGATGCTCCAAATGCTCGGGAGCCCCCTGCTGCCTGAGAATGTCCACGACCTTTTTCACATCTTGTGCACGGGACTTGGGACAAACCAGCGTAGCATCGGGGGTATCGACGACAACCATGTCTGTCAAGCCAATCGTGGCCACGACACGCCGATCGCCATACACAATAGAACGCTGACTGCCTAAGTCGACTACGCGCCCTCCGATCACGTTGCCCGCTTTATCCTTTTTCGCCACTTCGTCCAGGCTGCCCCAACTCCCAACATCGGACCAACGGAAATTGACCGGCACGACCGCAGCTTTTGTCGACCGCTCCATCACGCCGGTGTCGATGGAAACGGACGGAAGCTTGCGATATTTTTCGTCGATCGCCGTTCTTGGAGCCCCCTGTTCAAGCAAACGCCCGATATCTTCGATACCCTGGAACAGTACCGGTTGGTAATGTCTGATCTCATCGAGAATCGTCGCCGCACGCCACACGAACATCCCGCTGTTCCAGTAATAGCCTCCGTCTTTCATGTATTGCGATGCTTTGACAGCATTTGGTTTCTCAACAAATCGACCGACGGGATGCCCTTTAAGCTTGCCCTGCTTCGCTAGAATCATTTTTCGATCCGGTTTGATGTAGCCATAGCCGGTCTCCGGACGAATCGGCTTAATGCCAAAAGTGACCAACAAACCGTCTTCTGCCAGTTTCGACGCCAACGACACCGCCTGATCGAATTCTTTCTGACCTTTCACAATATGATCGGCCGGCACCACCAGCATCACAGCGTCGGGATCACGGCGCATTAATTCTAACGCCACAAGTGCGATGGCCGGAGCAGTGTTTCTTCCCTCCGGCTCTAGAACAAAATTATCCCCTAGAGCGTCTTTCCACTCGCGCAGCTGCACCCGAATCGATTCCGCCTGAGCCGGATTTGTTGAGATCATCACTCGATCGGGCGGTGTGCAATGTACCACCCGGCGCATGGTTTGTTGGATCAACGTTTCTTCCCCGATAATGCGCAGCAACTGTTTCGGGAAGAGCTGCCTGCTCAGCGGCCAAAACCTCGTTCCACTTCCCCCAGCCATGATGACTGGATAAAGACGGGCTTCGAGGCGAGAAGCGCTGGGAGATCGGCTAGTGGTTCTCTCTCGGGTGTTTGTCCTGGATATCATCTGACCTTCATCGCCCCTTACCCCGAACCTTTGGCCCCGAGGCCTGTGCTTCGAGAATCAGCTCGATCATTTCGCGGACGGCCCCTTCGCCACCCTTCTTTTCGCAGACGTAATGCACCACCGATTTCACTTGAGGCATGGCATCCGCCGGCGCACCGGAGAACCCCACTGCTTTCAAGGCCTCAAGATCGTTGACGTCATCCCCGATATAGGCAACCTGCTCCAACGTCAGTCCATGGCGGCCCGCCATTTGCCGGATAAGTGAGAGCTTTTCCATGACACCCTGGTGAAGCTCCGGTATCGCCAGTTTTTCCGCCCGCCTCGCAACTAACTTGGTTCGCTCTTGGGTGACAATCGCCGTAATGATCCCGATACGTTGTAATAGTTTGATCCCCATCCCATCGCGCGTATTGAATTTTTTTAACTCATCGCCTGTTTCGGAATAGTACATGCCGGCGTCAGTTAACACCCCATCCACGTCCGTCGCGAAGAGACGAATGCATTTGAGAGTGCTGGTCGGGGGTGTTCTTAACTTTCGTTTTCTGTGAAATGTCATTGGAAATATGAAGGAAAAATCCGCAAGGGATTATACTGTCGCCATCATACAGTCTTGGCTCGACGGTTCAAACACTTTCGTGAAGATCCGCCATCTGGAAGTGCAGCTGCTCATCATTACTCTTTCGATCACCCGACCGCTGGCGCCTGTTTGTCAACAAGTTTGATGAACCGGGCGAGAGCTTCTCTCCAATTGGGCAGTCTCTGATACAACGAATTCAATCGATCGTGAGACAAAACAGAATAAGCAGGCCGCCGCGCCAAACGAGCGGCTTGGGCTGTGGAAATCGGCCGAACAACCACCGAAAGTCCCATCTCCTTTACGATCGCCTCGGCGAATTCATGCCACGTACAATTACCGCTGTTAGTCGCATGGCAGATCCCGCGGGCGTCGCCACGGATCAACTCACCGATGGCTCGTGCCAAATCTTCAGCGTTGGTCGGACAACCTCGCTGATCACCGACAACATCCAAAACCGGTTTCTCCGTGGCAATCCGCATGATGGTCTTCACAAAATTCTGACCTGCGATGCCGTAGAGCCAGGCAGTGCGAACAATCAGGCTGTTCGAGCATTCAGCCAGCACCGCCAGTTCACCTTGATATTTTGATAATCCATACTGATTGATCGGGCTTGGTAAATCTTCTTCAGTATAAGGACTCGTTTTTTTCCCGTCGAAGACATAATCTGTTGACACAAAGAGCAGCCTGGCGCCGAGCCTCTCTGCAGCGCGAGCCACATACTTCGTGCCTTGGACATTGACCAATCTGGCACGCTCCGGTTCCCGTTCAGCTCCGTCAACGTTCGTATAAGCACCGACATGCAGAATGGCATCAGGACGCTCTGAGAGGATCTGCTCCTCACACGCCGGATTACTCAGATCAAACTGAGGAAGGTCTTTGAGGATCAACTCGTCCTGTGACAGCACCTGCTGCAGCGCGCTGCCAAGCTGCCCGTGAGCTCCCGTGATCAGGATCCGCACGATGTCCCCTGTTCGAGACGGCGACGATACTGCTCTTCATAGTAGGTCTTAAATTCTCCCGATTTGATCGGACGCCACCATGATTCGTTCTGTCGGAACCAATCCACGGTTTCTTTGAGTCCCCGGTCAAACGGAACTGCCGGTGCCCAACCAAGACGTTTAAGTTTTGAACAGTCCACTGCATATCGACGGTCGTGACCTGGACGGTCCTGCACAAAACGGATCAAACTCTTGGGTTTTCCCAAAAAGTCCAACAATTGCTCTGCAACGAAGATATTTTCTCGTTCGTTCCCTCCGCCCACGTTGTAAACCTGGCCTGGCTCTCCTCGCAACAGAACGTGTTCGATGGCTGAACAATGGTCTTGAACAGCCAGCCAGTCCCGGCGCTGCCGCCCGTCTCCATAGAGTGGAAGAGGTTGATCGTCAATAGAATTGGTTACAAACAGGGGAATAAATTTTTCCGGGTATTGATTCGGCCCATAAGTGTTGCTGCCTCGCGTAACCATGACCGGGAAGTTGTAGGTCGTCCAGTAACTGAGAGCCAAAAGATCTCCACCTGCTTTGCTCGCCGAATAGGGGCTGCGCGGTGCAAGCCGATCATCTTCCGTAGACATCCCAACCTCGACGCTGCCGTACACCTCGTCAGTGCTTACTTGCAGGAACCGTTGGATGCCGGCTCGTCGAGCTTCTTCAAGCAACACACCGGTTCCGACGACGTCGGTTCGCGCGAAGCTCCCTGGATCGAGAATTGATCGATCCACGTGGGTCTCGGCCGCGCAATTGATGACCGCTTCAATACGATGATCTCGCAAAAGCCGCTCGACTAACGGCTGATCGCCAATGTCCCCCTGAACGAATACATACTCCCCTCGTGCCTCAAGATCCTTCACGTTGGCCGGATTACCTGAATACTTGAGCGCATCCAAATTGACGACTTCGTGGCCGCTATTCACCACCAAACGCCGTACTAAATGGGATCCGATGAACCCTGCACCGCCGGTAACTAGAATTCGCATAGCGAATCCTCCGGGGTAACGGGATAGGGG
>NZ_CDLUDY010000023.1:0-14415 GCF_975968855.1 Petrachloros mirabilis | reverse complement strand
GCCCGATTTAAATCCACATGGCTGCCGCTCGTCCCGGTCTCATGGATGTTCTTGCCTGCATCTTCTTCGAGGTGCGCGCGGCGGATTCGGATACGCTTTTTTCCGTCACCTGTCACAATCTCGATCCAGCCCTGCTCGCAAATCGGCGACTCGTATTGGGAGATCTGATAACCCTTGGGAAGATCAGGATAGAAATAGTTCTTCCGTGCAAATCGATTGTCCGCAGCGATCGTGCAGTTCAGCGCTAGCCCTGCACGCACAGCCATCTCAACAGCAGTCCTATTAATGACCGGCAAGCTCCCCGGTAATCCCAAACAGACCGGGCAGGTTTGGCTGTTGGCAGAGAGGCCAAACGTTGTGCCGCAGCCGCAGAACATCTTTGATTTAGTCCGTAACTGCGCGTGAACTTCGACCCCGATCACCACTTCATAAATCATGCGTCTCGCTCAGCCTCGTTCCGCACTCGATCCCGTTCGCGTCTCATCGCTTCCCTGCCCGCATCGAATGCCTCTCGAAGAACCGACTTTTGTCCCTCGACAAACTCCCGGCCTTGATCGATCACCTCTTCGAAGCGCTCCCCTGCCTGCCCGGCAAAGTCCCGAAGGTGTTCTTCTGCTCTGCTGGCGTAACCCCGCAACCGTTCGCGCGACTCTCTTCCGGACTGCGGTGCCAACAAGAGCGCCGCCACTGCACCGAACGCGGCCCCGCTTAGAAACGCTAGAAGAATTCCCGATGCAGATCCCCTATCATCCGCCATTGTGTGGCCCTCCTTCATGTTTCATTCGATCGCGCAAGACCTGCGTCGCCGCTTTGAATCCCGCCACAACGCTGGCTACATTGCTCAGCATATTTCCACTCGTTCCGCGCACGACATTGTGAACTTGTTGAACCGATTCTCCGACCTCCCCTACCGCATGGAGCAGGACCGCCGCATGTTGCACACCGTCACGAGCCTGACTCGTCAGGTCGTTCAAGTTCTGGCTCATGGCGCGCAACTCAGCCACTAACGTGGGAAGGTCCTGATTCACCTTGGCCATCAGTTGTTCAGATTCCGCCACGGTCTTCCTCACCTGAATTAAGACCGGAACGAGGTAGCCGACCAGGACAACAAATCCGACGGCCACGAGAATTGCGGCAATTTCAACGATCGTCATACAGAACCTCCAGGCTTGGGACACGTGGCTAGAGGCGTTAGATAGGCGGTTTGTTGGTGCACTCGACCATAGCCCCTTGCCTTTTGCTTCTTCATCGAATCACCGGTTTCTTTAGATGCCATTGGGTCGCTTGTTCGTACGCATGAGCCGCCCGAAGCATCGTCTCTTCTTCAAATGCCCTCCCGATCAGTTGCAAGCCAATCGGAAGGCCTGATTTGCTGAACCCGCAAGGCAGCGAAATGGCCGGCAGACCGGCAAGATTAACCGAGATCGTGTAGATGTCGGAGAGATACATCTGCAGCGGATCTTCGCTCTTTTCCCCAAGCCTGAATGCGGGTGTCGGGGTCACCGGCGTTACGATCAGATCGACGTCCTTGAAGGCTTCGGTGAAATCCTGGCAGATCAGCGTCCTTACCGCCTGAGCCTTGCCATAGTAGGCATCGTAGTAGCCGGAACTGAGCGCATAGGTACCAAGCATAATACGGCGTTTCACTTCCGGTCCGAATCCTTCCTGCCTGGTTTTCATATAGAGATCGAGCAGGTCCTTCGTTTCTTTGGCACGTAAGCCGAATTTCACACCGTCGTATCGGGCCAGATTGGAACTCGCCTCCGCCGTCGCAATGACATAGTAGACAGCCACCGCCGCATCGGTCCTTGGTAATTGGATTTCCTTGACCTCAACACCGAGACTCTTCAATTCCTCAATCGCCGCCATGACGGCTGCTCCCACTTCCGGATCGAGCCCTTCGGCAAAGAATTCAACCGGCACTCCGACCTTCAGCTTCTTCATGTCCTTTTTCTTGAGGGCCTTCATGTAATCGGGCACCGGGAGGTCAGCCGAAGTAGAATCCATCGGATCGTGGCCGGCGATGGCACCGAGCAAAAAGGCCGCGTCCGGCACGGTCTTCGTAAGAGGACCGATTTGATCGAGCGAAGAGGCGAACGCGACAAGGCCGTACCGCGAGACCCGCCCATAGGTGGGCTTGAGACCCACGACTCCGCAGAATGCGGCAGGCTGCCTGATCGAACCACCGGTATCGGAGCCCAGCGCGGCAACACACTCGTCTGCCGCTACCGCTGCAGCGGCCCCACCGCTCGACCCCCCCGGTACGCAGTGCAGATTCCAAGGATTTCGGCTGGGGCCGAAGGCAGAGTTTTCAGTCGACGAACCCATCGCGAACTCGTCGAGATTTGTTTTGCCTAGGAGAATGTATTCCTGCTCACGAAGCTTCGCGATCGCCGTGGCGTCATAGGGTGGGACGAAGTGTTGGAGCATCCGGGAGGAACAGGTCGTCGGCACACCTTCCGTGCACAGGTTATCCTTGATCGCGAGCGGCATGCCCGTCATCGGTTTCGTCTTTCGCCAACCTTTCAGTTTCTGGTCCAAAGCCGTCGCCCGCGCCAATGCGGCATCTCTCGCTTGCGTCACGTAGGCCTTAACCTTGCTTTCCACCTGACCTATGCGCAAATGGTACGCGCGCACAATTTCCGTTGCCGTGACTTCACCCGCAGTGAATTTCTTCTGGAGCTCGACGAGTGAAAGCTTATGAAGGGACATCACCGTTTCTCCGTCGATTCAACAATACGATTCTTTTCGTTGACGCGAACGATCCGCGGTGCGTGCCGTTTAATCTCATCCTCACCGTAATACTCGTAGCAGAAGATAATGATCTGATCGCCGACCGCAGCCTTCCGTGCCGTCGGTCCGTTCAACACGATGTCCCCGCTGCCGCGTCGTCCACCGATCGCATATGTCATGAATCGCTCGCCGTTGTTGAGATTGGAACAGATGATGGCCTCATACGGAAGGATCGCCGCGGCTTCCATCAAGTCTGGATCAATCGAAAGGCTGCCCTCGTATTCGAGATGGGCACCCGTCACCGTGGCCCGATGAATTTTTGATCGCAACATTTGTCGAAACATCTTCAGTACCCCTAACTACGCTACACTTAATCGATAATTTTTGGCACAGCGAAACCGTCCGCCTCACGGTCCGGAGCGTTGGACAACGCTTGGTCTACTGTCAGCGAAGGCTTCACGACGTCCTCGCGAAAGACGTTCGTCTGCCCCAACACCGTCGCTGTCGGTTCGACGCCGGAGGTATCGTACTGATTCAGCTTTTCGACATGAGTCAGAATCTGGCTAAGCTGTTTCGCAAATGTTTCCTTTTCAGCCTGCGTGATCTCCAAACGAGCCAGCTTCGCCACGTTCTCGACTTCTTGTTTGGTTATGTCCATCTCTACCCCTTGGCACGAGCCCCGCGCCTTTCGCCTTTCTTATTCCACCGTCACACTCTTGGCCAAATTCCTCGGCTGATCCACGTCCGCTCCGCGCAACACCGCGATGTGATAGGCCAAGAGCTGCAACGGAATGGTGAACAAGATCGGTGTAATGAGCGGATGCGTATCAGGAATCGTAAAGACCGCGTCAGCGGTTTTCCCCAATTCTCGCTCGCCTTCCGCCACGAACGCAATGACCGGAGCACGCCGAGCCTTGACTTCCATCAAGTTACTCACAGTTTTTTCGTAAAGGCGATCCCGGGGAGCGAGCACGACCACAGGCATGTCCTTGTCGATCAAAGCGATCGGACCATGTTTCATCTCGCCTGCCGCATATCCTTCAGCATGAATATAGGAAATCTCTTTTAGTTTTAATGAACCTTCCAATGCGATGGGATAGTTGATGCCGCGTCCCAGAAAAAGAAAATTGCGCTTCTTGTAATATCGTCTCGCAATCGCTACGATTTCAGCCTCTCGACTCAACACCCGACCCACAAGCACCGGCAACCGGACGAGCCGGTCCAACCAGGCCTTCCCATCTGCGGCATTCATCACTTCGCGCACCCGAGCCAGGTGAAGAGCAAGCAAGTACAGCGCGGTCAACTGCGCTGTAAACGCTTTCGTCGAGGCAACGCCGATCTCCGGGCCGCAATGAGTGTACAAAACACCGTCCGATTCTCGAGCCAATGTGCTCCCCACCACGTTCACAATTGATACAATCCTCGCTCCTTTTTGCCTTGCCTCACGCGCGGCAGCCAGAGTATCGGCGGTTTCACCTGACTGGGAAATCGTTATGAACAGATCGTCTTTTCCTACAAGGGGATCGCGATAGCGGAATTCACTTCCGATATCCACTTGCACGGGCGTCCGGACCATTTCCTCCAGGAGATACTTCCCGACAAGCCCCGCGTGCCACGATGTCCCGCAGGCTACAATCCATATGCGTTCGATCCTGGAAAATTCCTCCGTAGACAGTCCGATATCAGGCAGATCCGCCTCGCCGGTTTCATGCGAATAGCGGCCTCTCATCGTATCGAGGATCGTCTGAGGCTGCTCATGAATTTCCTTGAGCATGAAATGCTGGTACCCGTTCTTCTCCGCCGAAGCTGCGTCCCACGTAATAGTCGCGGGCTTGCGCGATGTCTCACGCCCCTCGATATCGATCAAGCGCACGTCGCCCTGCGTGACGACGGCGACATCGCCTTCCTCCAAATAGACCACCTCTCGCGTGTGGGCCAGCATGGCCATCACATCAGACGCCACATACGAAGCCGTCGGCGTCTGCCCTAAAACGAGAGGACAGCCGGAACGCGCCGCGATCAACGTTCCCGGCTCTCGTTCAGAGATTACCGCTAGAGCGTAGCTGCCCCGCACCTCCTTGGTCGCGGCACGTACGGCATCCACGAGCTTCTCTCCTTGAGTAACGTACTTGTCGATGAGATGGGCCACTACTTCTGTGTCGGTCTCTGATTCGAACTTATAACCGGCTTTTTCGAGTTGCTGTTTCAGCGGTTGATAATTTTCGATAATGCCGTTGTGCACCAACACACAACCTTTCGATCGATGTGGGTGTGCATTCTGCTCCGATGGCTTCCCATGGGTCGCCCAGCGTGTGTGGCCTATACCAACCGCCCCTGCCAGAGGCTGTTCGGCTAGCGACCGCTGAAGATTGGCAAGCTTCCCAACACTTCTCCGGACCGAAATCTTTCCGCCCTGCAGTACAGCCACACCCGCTGAGTCGTAGCCTCGGTATTCCAACTTAGCCAGCCCGGCAAGCAGGATTGGAACCGCCTCCTGCTCACCCACGTAACCGACGATTCCGCACATAAGGGTTCTACCTCGAACTTCCTCGACGATTCTTCGTGCGCACTTTTGCCTTCGAAATCTTTTTGCTAATCGGCCGCGGCGATTCGGCAAGAGCTCTTCGTTTCGCGGCCCATCCAGGCTTGGTCACCTGAGGCACCCGGGAGATCACCAACGAATCTGGCGGAACACTTTCCGATACAGTCGTACCCGCTGCAATCACGGAACCGGCTCCCACCGTGACCGGCGCAATCAACTGCGTATCGCTGCCGATAAAAACCCTGTCACCGATCACAGTTTCGGCTTTCCGGACCCCATCGTAATTACACGTGATGGTTCCCGCCCCGATATTCACATCCTTTCCGACTTTCGTATCGCCAAGATACGTCAAGTGATTGGCTTTCGACCCTTCACCGAGTTCTGCCTTTTTCATCTCCACGAAATTCCCGACCTTCGCTCCCCTTCGGACCAACACATGTGGCCGGAGATGCGTAAACGGTCCCAGTGTAGCTCCGTCTTCGATCCGAGATTCGCGGAACACGCAGTGGTCGAGGATCTCGACACCGTCACCCACCGTACAATCGGTAATCCGAGTCCCGGACCGTACGATGCAATCCTCGCCCAGAACAGTTGAACCCTCGAGGATGACATGGGGATAGAGCACGGTGTCTTTTCCTATTGTTACCCCGGCGTCGATCCACGTTGTAGCGGGGTCGATCATCCTGACACCCGCATCAAGCCACCGATCCCGAATCTCGCGGCGAATCACGTGCTCGGCCTCGGCCAATTGACGCCTTGTGTTCACACCCAACCCTTCGTCCGGATGATCGAGGACGAGAGCGGCAACCCGTCGGCCTTGCTGTACAGCGATTTGAACGATGTCGGTCAAATAGTACTCACCCTGCGCATTACTCGGCTCGAGTTTTTCCAAAGCTTCTAAGAGAAAATCGCCGTCAACCACGTAGGTCCCGACATTAATCTCGCGAATCCTCTTTTCCTCGGCGCTGGCATCGCGATCTTCAACAATCCGCTGGACCTGATTCCCTTCTGATGATCGTCGAACCACTCGGCCATATCCGCCGGCATCATCGAGAACAGCCGTCAATATCGTAACCGCAGCCCCTTCCTTCCTATGCACAAGCAACAAATCACGCAGCGTCGACTCACGCAACAAGGGCGTGTCGCCGTTGAGAATCACATAGAGCTCCGGAGCCGGCCGTTCAGACTCTGCAAAGACAGCTCGAGTCTGTAACACCGCGTGGCCGGTCCCCAGAAGCTCCCGTTGCTCGACGATCGCAATCGCCTCATGACCGCCGTCTCCGGTTGCGTTCTTAACCACCTCGCTGACCCGATCAGCATGATGGCCGACTACAACGGCAATCCGATGGCTCGCAATTCGCCGTGCAAGTTCGAGAGAGTACAGGACCATCGGACGCCCGGCAACCGGATGTAGCACCTTGGCCAACTTTGATTGCATTCGCTTGCCAAGTCCCGCAGCCATCACCACAACCGCCAACCCGGGCACGACGTTGGCAGCACTGTGCGCGACTCGTACGGGCGTTTCAGCCGAACGCTGCCGGACAGGCTTACTCATCCGATTGGCACTCCGCTCTCAGGCTGTTTGACGTTTCCCCATTTGCTCTCAGCCCCTACCGTTGCTCCTACCGACTGCGACGGCGAATAGAGTCCCCCGGAGACTATCAACTTCATCGCCTCTTCAACGCTGATGTTAACGGATGTAACTTCCCGCTCGGGAACCAGAAGAAAATAGCCGGAAGTCGGATTCGGCGAGGTCGGCACATACACGTGCACGAGAGGTTCTTGCGCCAGATCTTGGACGTCGCCTTTCGTCACCCCTGTCACAAACGCGAAACAGTAGTGCCCATTTTTGGGAAACTGAATGAGCACCACTCGGTTGTACGCTCCTCGTTCTGAAAACGAGAGAATGTCCATCATCGACTTAAGCGTGGAATAGATCCCGCGCACCAACGGCACTCGGTTGAGCCACTCTTCCCACAACTTAACGATCTGCTTGCCTATAAAATTTGCTGCAAAGAGCCCGGTAAGAAACACCAAGAGAATCAGGGTGACGATCCCCAAACCCGGCACATAGTGATCCGGCACCATTTGCGCCAGCAGGTCGCCCAAAATCCCATCGACAGCGGTAAACAGGGTCTTCAAGATCAGAATGGTGCCCCAGATTGGAGTGACGACGAGGAGACCGGTCAGAAAGTAGCGTTTTAGTGAGGCTTTCAACATAAATTAAGGTAGAAGAAAACAGTCGTTCATCATACAGATTTTTCCTGGGTCGCCGCAAGCGTTTTCTTGCTATTTTCAATAACTTGCAATATTATCCCGCCCGTTTCTATTGCGTTGGAGAGGAGCGAGTGAGAGGGGTATCAAAAAGGCGTAAAATTCGGGGTCTCTTCATTACATTCGAGGGACCTGAGGGGGGTGGGAAAAGCACCCAGATTCGCCAGCTCGCTTCCGCCCTTCGGCAAGCAGGTTATCGGGTCATCCTTACCAGAGAACCGGGAGGAACCAAGGTCGCCGAAGCCATTCGTCACACACTCCTCGTCTCATCGACTCGGGAAATCATTACACCGGAAACCGAATCTCTGCTGATTCTGGCTGCACGCAGTCAACATGTCACACACCTGATCGCGCCGGCACTACAAAAAGGCGCGGTTGTCCTCTGCGATCGCTTTTCCGACTCCACATTTGCCTATCAAGGTTACGGGAGAAAGATCCCTCTTCCCTGGCTAAAGGCGGCGAACGGCATTGCAACGGGAGGGTGCGAACCGGATTTGACCCTCTTGTTCGATCTTCCCGTCAAGGCTGGACTGGCGAGACGGCGAAAAGCCGCCGGACTTCAGAATCGGCTGGATCGTGAACCGGAACGTTTTCACACTTCGGTCCGCAAGGGTTTCTTGGCGCTCGCCGAAAAATCCCGTGGTCGAATCAAAGTCATTGATGCTAATCGTCCTGAGCAGGAAATCCGCGCAGAGGTTCTCAGCCTTGTGTTAAGCTGGGCTGCAAAACGCAGGGGGAAACCCATCCGGAGATAAGATGCCGTTCCAGGACATTATCGGACATCAGACGACTATTGCGTCCCTGCAAACCGCCATCGCACGACAGCGCCTCGCCCATGCCTATCTTTTCTATGGCGAAGCCGCGATCGGCAAACGAGCCACAGCACAATGTCTCGCACAGGCCCTGAACTGCGAACGGGGCTCCGGCAGTGAGATACTTGAGGCATGCGGCATTTGCCGATCATGTCAACAAATCGCCGCTCATACCCATCCTGATTTCTTTGTCATCGAGCCAGCTGCGGAATCAGCAACTCCTCAAATCAAAATCGAACAGATTCGCGAGATCGAACAGCAGATCGTGTACCGTCCCTTGGTAGGAGAACGAAAAATCTGCTTGATCGATGACGCGGATCGGATGACTTTAGGGGCAGCCAACGCTCTGCTGAAAACGTTGGAAGAACCGCCTGCTCATAGCCTTTTCATCCTAATCACAAGCCGGCCAGCTGCGCTGCCCGCCACAATCCGTTCCCGCTGCCAATCCCTTCGCTTCACCACGCCGGGGCGAACGCAGGTGGAGGCGGCCGTGATCCTGAAACGGGAACTCCCGCCTACTGACGCACGCCTCCTCGCAATCATCAGTGAAGGCCGCATAGGCGAAGCCTTGACTGCCGATCTTCGTGACATTCGAGCACAGCAACGGGAATTTCTGGAGCTCGTCCGCCCACAATCCTTGCGATCGATTACACTGCTTCTCACCACAGCTGAAGCCCTGGCCAGGGCCAATCGCGCTCCTGAGATCCTGACATGGCTGACTCGGTGGATTAGAGACCTTGTGATCGTCCAAGTCGGAGGTGACCGTGACCAACTGCTCCACGTCGATGACATTCCGAACTTGGAATCCTACGCGCGCCAATCCGATACGGCAGCCCTTCTTGATCTCCTACAGGACATAGAAAGAACGGAACAGCAGGCAACGCGGCATCTCAATCTCCACATGGCCCTCGAAAACATTTTGATTCGTCTCCGCGAGGCATTAGCGATCGCTCCGGCCGGAGCCTCTGCCTAGAAATCCCCGCTGACATCCTGGTATCTTGCTGACCACCATGCGCGATCACAATACCTTCTACATCACTACGCCGATCTACTACGTGAATGACGTACCCCATATCGGACATGCCTACACCACTGTGGCCGCCGATGTCCTTGCCCGTTACTGGCGTCTCCGCGGCCGCGACGTGTTTTTCCTCACCGGTTTGGATGAGCACGGGCAAAAAGTCCAGCAGGCCGCGTCAAAGGCCGGCATCGATCCCCAAACCCATTGCGACAGGTTGGCACCTCAATTTCAGACTCTTTGGAATCGCCTTAATATTTCACACGATGCCTTCATCCGAACCACCGACGTTCGGCACAAAGAAATTGTTCAACGATATCTTCAAGAGCTTTATGATAAGAAGCTGATATACAAAGACTCTTATGCCGGATGGTATTGCACGTTCGATGAGCGTTTCTGGACCGAGAAAGATGTCGAGAACGGCCTCTGCCCCGACTGCAAGCGGCCTGTCGAGAAGCTCAGCGAACACAACTACTTCTTCAAGATGGGAACCTATCAGGAACAACTGCAACGCTACATTCTTAACCATCCGGACTTTATCCGCCCCGAATCACGCCGTAACGAAGTGCTGGGGTTTCTACACACCCAGAAACTGGGAGACCTGTCAATTTCTCGACCGAAGTCCCGTCTTTCCTGGGGGATCGAGCTTCCGTTTGACAGAGATTACGTTACGTATGTCTGGTTCGATGCTCTTGTGAACTATATTTCGGCTCTGGATTATCTCTTACCGACGCCATCGCGAGACCACTACTGGCCGGCTTCGGTGCATCTCGTCGGAAAAGACATTTTGACCACTCATGCTGTCTATTGGTCAACGATGCTCATGGCCTTGGATCTCCCCCTTCCCGAAACCATTTTCGCGCATGGTTGGTGGACGGTCGACGGCGAGAAGATGTCCAAAAGCCGCGGCAACGTAATCGATCCCAACAAAATGGTCGACGAATTCGGCGCCGATGCGTTTCGCTATTTCTTGTTGCGGGAAGTGCCGTTCGGGCAGGATGGAGATTTTTCCAGAAATGGGATGATTGCACGGATCAACAGCGAGTTGGCCGACGGCCTCGGCAACCTCTTGAGTCGCAGCCTGACAATGATCGAACGGTTCGCCGGAGGTGTCGTTCCGGCACACAATTCTGCTTGTGATACAGACCTTGAAACCGCGCTCAGGCACAGCACAGGTGAATTACTCGGCACTGCCTCTGACCATATCGAACAATTGCGATTTGGACGCGCCCTGGAATCTGTCGGAGAACTCATTCAAAGGTGCGATCAATACATCGACAAGACAGCACCTTGGATGCTAGCCAAAAAACCCGAGCAGCATTCCTATCTGAATAACTGTCTTTACCACATCGCTTACACGTTAGGAGCACTCATTGAACCGCTCTATCCATTCATGCCACAAACTATTTCAAACATGACACAGCAACTTGGCTTGAAACGAGAGGACGCCGGCAAGCCATCCGGAGGGGCAGAGCCCTATCTGCTTCCGGGAATGAGAATCAAGAAAGCTGCTTCACTCTTCCCACGAATCGAAGCGGCAAAACCACAAGGAGCCAAGACTGTGAGTGACGCCACAACTCCCCCCCAGACTGCTGCAACTTTATCCAGCACTCCAAGTGCCACCACCCCCGTTCCTCAAGCCACTTCGACAGCACAAATCACCATCGACGAGTTCATGAAGATTCAACTTAAGACGGCAACGGTTATCGCGGCAGAGCGGGTCCCGAAATCGGAGAAACTCCTTAAACTTCAAGTTTCGCTCGGGGGCGAACAGCGCCAGATCGTCGCAGGCATCGGCAAGAAATATGAGCCAGAATCACTCATCGGCAAGACAATCATCGTAGTCGCTAATCTCAAGCCTGCCAAATTGATGGGCATTGAATCCCAGGGGATGGTGCTGGCCGCCGGGGACAGCGAAGTTCGCGGCCTAGCCACGATTCTGGAAGAAACGGAGCCCGGCACCAAAGTCAAATGACGAGGTTCGCGCCCATCTCGGCTCTCTTCCTCCTCCTCTTCGTCACTCCTGTGCCCTGCCTTGCGATTCCAGCCGAGGAAGAACCGCCCCCTGATCCGCATCTCAATGATCCGAAGCCGACCACCATCCTCGTCCGTGTGGTTGCCCACGGTGCTATGGTGCTCGGACGGGAAGTCGGCGGCGCACGCGTCACGATTACGGACGTCGAGAGCAAGCAGATTCTCGCTACAGGCATCCAGCAGGGTGAATCCGGCGACCAGAACCAAATTATGCGAACGCCACACCTCATGGAAGAACCGGTGTATAGTTCACGAGTGGCCGCAGCGTTCCGCACGATTCTGGAGCTACAGCGACCGACATTAGTTGAAATCGCCGCTGAAGGTCCCCTTGGATACCCTGCTTCCATGCGGCGAACCACCACCACCGCGTTACTCATTCCGGGACAGGACCTGACGGGAGACGGAATCGTTCTTCACCTCTATGGCTACCTCATTCAGATCACCCATCCCACACCGGGCAAATCGCTCATCGCCAAAGACGACGTGAAACTCCGTGCGTCTGTGCGAACTTTGTCCGGCTCCTTGGTTCGTCCCCATGGCGATTGGGACTCCCGTAAGATCCAGATCTTTGGAGAGCTCCTGATCGGAGAGCGGATCATCGAGCGGTTGCAAATGTTCTACTCCAGCGATACGGCAAGCTTCGAAGCCCCTTTCTTCGTACCGCTGCCCAAAGACGCCCCGGACGGCATAACACTGCGCGTAACGGCCGCAGACCCGCGAAACGGCAACATCAGCCAGGCAGAGGCTAAATTCCCCGTGCTGAGTGAACGTTTGCCGAAGAAATCTGATCGCTAACACACAGTTCCTTAGAAGCCCTTGAACCCTTGCCGCGACTGTATAGCCATGCGAAACTGTTGACTATGGAAACTGTTTCCACCTACCAACACCTTCGGTCCCGCCTCCGCCTCGCGTTGGGATTGAACGCAGCGATCATTGCTGCGGAGTTCATCGGTGGATGGTTCCTGAACAGTATCGGGTTGATGAGCGACGCGGGACATAACTTGATCGATCAAGGTTCTCTATTCCTCGCACTCTATGCACATCTTTTGACCGCACGCCCCGCTTCTGAAACCAGGACGTTCGGATTCCACCGAGCCGGTATGATTGCCGCTTTTCTCAATTCATTTATCCTGCTGCTGACGGCTATTGGAATCACCCTGGTGAGTTTCAACCGACTCTTGACCCCTGTCGCGATCGATGGAGGATGGGTCATGGCCGTGGCGGGAGTCAGCTTTCTTGCCAACCTCGGCATCGCGCTCCTCCTGCAACATGATGCGAAAGACGACCTCAATATCCGTAGTGCCTTTTGGCACATGCTCGGTGATGCCTGGGTATCTCTCGGCGTCATCGTCAGCGGTGCAGCCATCATGTTCACAGGATGGATGGTATTGGATCCCCTCGTGAGCTTGTTGGTCGTGGGGGCAATCGTCTACGGCGCTTGGCCGCTGTTCAAAGAATCTCTAGAGGTACTTCTAGACTCGACGCCACCGGGCATCAGTTCAGCTCACGTAACGGCGACTCTGGAATCGATTCCCGGAGTAAGAAACGTCCACGATCTCCATATTTGGGCGGTGGAGCCACGGCTCATTATGCTGACGTGCCATGTGTTGGTCGAAGGTACAGATGAGGGTTTAACCAACGAACTCCTTCAAACCATCCGCAACAAAATCGCCTCTGATTTCGGCATCCACCACATGACGATCCAAATGGGAATCTCCTGCTGTGAGCCAGAGGCAATTCATTGCGATCTCCGAAAGATCGTGGAACGAAAGCATGAAACAGACTCGCTCCATGTCCACTAAGATATCTTGACGCTATGGTCCACTCCCCCGTTCCTTTCTATATCCTCTGCGGATCCCTCGGTGCGGGGAAAACCACGCTTCTGATGCGACTGCTCGAACACTGGAAGAGCCGGAACATACGGGCCGGCGTCCTGATGAATGAAGCAGGAGAGATCAGCATCGACGGCCCCCGTGTCGGCACGATCGCCGAACAAGTCATGAATTTGGCGGGAGGGTGTGTCTGCTGCGATACAAAGGAGGACCTTTCATGGGGGATTGCGCAGCTCGTGAAAGACTACCACTCAGACTGTATTATTCTCGAATGCTCGGGTTTGGCCGATCCAGCCGAAGTCATCGATGCCGTGACTGATCTTTACACCTCACGTCTAGCCAAGCTCGAACGGGTTATGGCCCTACTTCATCCGGTTGCTCATCAGCAAACACCTTCGAGCGAATACGTGACCACGCAATCCATCCGCTGTGCCGACGAACTGATCTTGAACAAACGAGACCTCTATGTGCCGGGCCATTGGGAAGGGTTCAAAGAAACGATTGTGAGGCAGAACCCTTACGGACGTGTCTGGGAAACTACCCACGCCAGAATCGACCCTATTGCCTTATTGACTCCCTGCACAAAAGTTTCCTCACCTGCATCGACAAACGTGATCTTCGGCATGCGTCAGCCTTCTGCAAATTACGGTCGCCGGGAGTACCATCCTATGGCCACAACGGTGAAGCTTTCCGGGCCCTTGGATCGCCAACGATTCAACGCCTGGATCAAGAGGCTTCCCAAAGAACTGGAACGGGCGAAGGGGTTCTTGCGGTTTTCAAATGTGCCGGGACTTCAGGAATTCCAGCATGCTCCACCGGGACCAGCCACGGTCGCGCCCGTCATGCTATTAGATGAACCCGATCACGCTATTGTTTTGATCGGACGGGGATACGATGTGGATCGTTGCCAGAAAGAATTGCTCGGCTGCATCGACGAACACGAGGAAACGGGATACTGCTAATTCAGGCCGTCTGTCTTCACTTCTGGAGCATCGAGACTTACCTGCTTACGAAATCTCGGCCATTGCAGTAATAGCCACCCCACTCCAGCCCCGCAGACGCCGCCAAGCACCCAGCCGCCAAGCACATCCGTCACATAATGCGCGCCGATGTAGACTCGAGTCAGGCCGATTGCTCCCACCAATGGCCAGCTAATCCAGCCGGACCGGG
>NZ_CDLUDY010000022.1:0-10744 GCF_975968855.1 Petrachloros mirabilis | reverse complement strand
GCTTTGGAGCGGTCCAAATGGGTCAAGAAAAAAGCCGCGCGACTGTTGAAGCTGAATACGAGATCATTCCGGTACCGACTGGAAAAGTATGCTATAAAAGGAGGTCGTGACTAAGAGTTATTCGGAACCTTTCTCTAGTCCCTCGCCGTCCGCTGTGACCGTGCTCGCTCCCGCAAAGATCAATCTGGTTCTCCGAATTCTTCATCGCCGTGCTGACGGCTTTCATGATCTATGGTCGATCATGCAAACGGTTGGGCTTGAGGATACGATACGGATACGCCTTGCTCCCCAACTGCAAGATATTCAACTCCATTGCGATTCCAGACAGTTAGCCGCGGATCGAAGCAACCTTGTCTATCGTGCTGCGAGGGCAGTTCTGGACCGTGCAGGGCGATCGATCGGGGTCAAAATCGAACTGGAGAAGCGAATTCCCATGGGGGCTGGACTCGGGGGAGGCAGCAGTGATGCAGCTGCAACTCTTATGGCGATGAACCATCTTCTGAGGCTTGGCTGGTCTGCTCCGCAGATGGCTGAGCTCGGGCAAACATTGGGAAGCGACGTGCCATTTTTTCTGTTTGCGCCATCTAGCATTGTGGGCGGTCGCGGGGAAACCGTCAAGCCTGTGCGGATTGGCGGCACGAAATGGGCTATTTTAGTCAATCCAGGCTTTGGGGTCGAAACCAAATGGGCCTACCACGAATTAGCGTCGACGAGGAAGGCCGTGTGTCCGCTTTCGTCACAGCTTAAGGAACTGGACAGGGAAACATCGATCACGTGGGAAGAGCTGACTGAGGCGGCTGAAAATGATTTCGAGGCTCCCGTCTTTGCACGATACCCGGTCCTGATGGACATCAAGCAGGGATTAGTGTCGAAAGGTGCTGAGATCGCGCTTCTCTCTGGGAGCGGAGCCACGGTATTCGGGTTGTTTTCAGACGAGGGCAAAGCTCGAATGACCGAAGCCCATATAGCTTCAATAACTTTAATGAGACAGTTCAAAGTCTTCGTGGTTCCGACCTGTTCGACGCCTCTGACGGTAAAGGAGCTATGACGATCCTCATACGGGCATTCCCTCCTTTCGGTTGACAAGCACCTTTAAAATTCGTTACTGTTTATCTTCTTTGTTGGCTTCCTCAACAGCGCGTAGCGAAACAAAGGTAGGCGGGTTCGAGAGTGCCCACCACCGACGCCCGCCGTCGAGACGAACCACATACGATACCAGGACCTTCGTTACTGTATCCGAGGACCGTTCGAGGAATCGATGAGCAGAGAATTGATGATTTTCTCTGGCACTGCGAATCCGGCCCTTGCCCAGGAGATTTGCGCCTATTTAGGCGTGAAACTTGGAGAGGCAACGGTTTCGTCGTTCAGTGACGGAGAGATCCGGATCAAGATCGAGGAAAACGTTCGAGGAGCAGACGTATTCGTTGTTCAATCCTCCTGTCAGCCGGTCAACGATTCCCTTATGGAGCTTCTGATCATTATCGATGCACTGAAGCGATCCTCTGCCAACCGTATCACTGCCGTTATTCCATATTTCGGTTATGCTCGGCAGGATCGCAAGGATCAGCCACGTGTACCGATTACGGCTAAGCTCGTCGCTGATCTTATTACAACTGCCGGGGCTGATCGGGTTCTGACTATGGATCTGCATGCCGGGCAGATCCAGGGTTTTTTCAACGTCCCCGTCGATCACTTGTACGCGCTGCCGGTACTGCTCGACTACATCACGAAGAAAAAGCTCAATGATCTGGTCGTTGTATCGCCGGATGCGGGAGGTGTGGAACGTGCCCGTGCTTTTGCGAAGAGGCTTCAGGCCAACCTGGCGATTATTGATAAACGGCGAGAAGGCCCCAATCAAGCGCAGATTATGAACATTATCGGAGACGTACAGGGCAAGAGTGTACTGCTGCTCGATGACATGATTGATACAGCCGGGACCATTGTTCAAGGGGCACAAGCTTGCGCAGATCAAGGTGCAAGAGAGGTATGGACTGCCTGTACGCATGCCGTGCTGTCGGGACCAGCACTGGACCGGTTGCAGAAATCCTGTCTCTCGCAGGTCATTGTGACCAACACAATTCCGTTGCGGGGCAAAGAACAAATCTGCCCGAAATTACACCAGCTGTCAGTAGCGCCCTTACTAGGTGAAGCCATCAGGCGGATTCATGAGGATGAATCCGTGAGTTCGTTGTTTGCCTAAAGGGGGGACTGCGATAATTAAGTAAGAAAGAAGGGGACGGAGGGAACATGAAATTCGATTTAGCGGTAGAACTGAGGGAAAAATCCGGTAAAGGAGCAGCGCGACAGTTACGTCGAGACGGAAGGGTGCCAGCTGTGCTCTACGGACAAGGGGATTGCCTGCTGCTTACGATGGAGCCGGAATCATTTCTCAAGATTCTCAAGTCCCAGTCTGGCAGCACCGCGCTCATCTCGCTATCTATTACAGGAGCAAAGTCGAAGCCAAAGCGAACTGCCCTGCTTCGCGATTTTCAGCTCGATCCAGTCGACGGGAAAGTATTGCATGCTGATCTCTTCGAGATTTCAATGGACAAACCCATTCGCGTCAAGGTGCCGGTCCATGTGGTGGGGAGTACGCCGGTAGGAGTGAAGGAAGGCGGCATTCTTCAGTACAATGTGCGCGAATTGCATATCGAGTGTTTACCTGGGATCTTACCGGATCATGTTGAGGTAGATGCGTCGCCATTATTGGTCGGACAGGGTATTCATTTGAAAGAGATGGCCAAGCTGGAGGGTATCCGCTATCTCGACGATCCTGATACGATGGTGGTGAGCGTCGCCGTACCGATGTCCGATGCCAAGCTGGAAGCGTTGCTTTCCGCCGGGGCAGAAGGAGCAAAGGAACCTGAGGTAGCAGCGAAAGGCAAGGTAGTGGCTGAAGGGGCAGAGGGTGCCGAAGCGGCCAAAGCCGGAGCTGCCGCTCCTGCCGGAGAGACGAAAGCCAAGGAAGGCGGTGCCGCAGCTCCCAAAGGTGAAAAGAAAGAAGCGGAAAAGAAGAAGTAACGTTGCGCCTCATCGTTGGACTGGGCAATCCCGGTGGCTCTTATGCCCAGACCCGTCACAATGTCGGGATGTGGGCCGTCGAGCGTGCTGCGGCTCGATGGGGGATCAAATTCTCCAGACGTGGCACGGCTTATCGAGGCTCCGGTCGGTGTGGTTCCGAATTGATCGAGCTCGCCGGCACCCTCGATTTCATGAACGTGACGGGTTTCCCGCTCAAAGGTCTGCTGCGTGAATTAAAGCTCACCACCGACGACCTCATTCTCGTCCACGACGATCTCGATTTAGAACCCGGCCGACTCCGCATCAAAAAGGGTGGGGGGAACGGCGGGCACAACGGTATTAAGTCAGTCATCGAGGTGTTGGGCACACCGCATTTCCTCAGATTCAAGATAGGCATTGGACGTCCGGCGCCAGGACAAGATGCTGCGGACTATGTCCTGGAAACTGTCACAAGAGTTGAAATGGATGTCATCGATCCTTGTATCGAGCGGGCCGTCGATGCGCTGGAATGCCTGATCCACCGAGGGGCTGAAGCAGCCATGAATCAGTTTAACGTGAGAGAGAAGCCTAGCGAAGAGGAAGAAGGATAGCAGGTATGGGCTTGTGTTGCGGAATGATCGGGTTACCGAATGTTGGGAAGACCACAGTGTTCAACGCCCTTACCGGAGGCGGCGCTCTGGCGGCCAATTACCCCTTCGCAACAGTCGATCCGAATACCGGTATTTCAATTGTACCCGACCCCCGCCTCATCAAGCTCACTGAAATCTTCAAATCAAAAAAGACCACTTACAGCACACTGGAAGTGCGGGACATTGCCGGTTTAGTGGAGGGGGCCAGCAAAGGGGAAGGGCTCGGCAATCAGTTTCTTGGGCACATCCGCGAGGTGGATGCATTGTTGCACGTCGTGCGCTGTTTTCAAAGCGGAGACGTCGTTCATGTTAACGGCAGCGTAAATCCCATCCGCGATGTGGGGGTCATTGAGACAGAGCTCATGCTGTCTGATCTGGAAACACTCGATCGGCGCAAACAGAAAACGGAAAAAAAGGTCAGAGCCGGAGACAAGAAGGCGGCGTTCGAAGTTGAATTTCTTGTCAAGCTGATAGGCCTGCTCGATAAGGGGGAATGGCTTGGTAACTTGAGCTATACGCCAGAGGAAAGAGTTCTCCTAAATGAGTTCCAGCTCCTGGCGGCCAAGCCGGTCCTGTTCGTTGCGAATGTGTCGGAGGGCAAGGATGCGGATGAAACGATGGTCCAAACCGTGCGGGACTTTGCGGCCAAACGCAGTGCCCGTGTCGTGACGATCTGCGGACAGCTCGAAGCCGAACTGTCGTCATTGCCGGAGAACGAACGAGGGGACTTTCTTAAGGAGATGGACCTAACTGAATCGGGTCTTGTACGGCTCACACGCGAAGCCTACGCGCTCCTGAACCTCATCACCTTCTTTACCGCTGGTGAAACAGAGTCCCGCGCCTGGCCGATCCCACAAAATACAAAGGCACCACAAGCGGCTGGCAAGATCCACTCGGATATGGAGCGGGGCTTCATTCGCGCCGAGGTGTATCACTACAGTGATCTGTTGGCTTGTGGGTCGGAAGCGAAGGTGAAGGAGAAGGGCCTGTTCCGTCTCGAAGGTAAGGATTACGTCATCAAAGAAGCGGACGTTGTGTATTTCAGGTTTAACGTCTAGCCACTCTTAATTCAGCGGGAGGATGGAGGCTACTTGCCCAACGCTCCGAGTTGACTGCGCCAACACTTTCGCTTTAACGAAACTTCTAACAGCGCCTGCCGTCAGCTTTGTGGACCCCATCGTCGGGAGAAGTGCGGTGTCCTCGCCTCCGCGATTGCGCGACCAGCCTCCACCCTATCCCTTCAGAAGAATCAAATGGGCTTGCAAGGTAGAATTAAATCCTGCATCTCCTCACTATGCAAATTGTATTGTTGTCTGGTTTGAACGGGAGACTTGTTCTAGCCGTTCATTGAATCGTTGCCTCCCCGACTGAATCCTCAAGTGGTCTGGGTACCCGGCATCTCTGCCGAAGAAGTATGAAAATGGGCGGCACACAAAAATGTGCCCTTGCCGCTGTTAAGCTACCCCGCGGGGGGCTGCCGGCGCGTTGTGGAGGGCTTGGACCTCAGAGGCAAAGGGGGGCAGCTTCGTCTGATGCCGGCAGCCTCTACCTCGTTAAGGTGTCTCTGGAAATCAAGCGAGTAGTGGACTCCAGCCCGGATCCATTCGTGATATAAAGGTATCCTATCCCATAGCTCAATGTGAGAAGCGTCTATTCGATGCCACTCTATGTTCTCGCAGCCGTAATGCTCTGGCTCGCTGCAGTTTCATCTGCTCTCGCTGGGGGACTCAGGGTCGAGTCACTAGTCGTGAGGGGCGGGATGAGCGGGAGTTCTCCGATTGGCGAAGAACAGAGGATATATTTTCAACAGGCCGATGTTGGGGCGACGAGTCGTTTACCTTGGGAATGGGAGGCGGGAGGCGATTGGGTGCTCGGCAGCCGTATCTTGGGATCGGTCGGTGTTCTTCGAGGCGAGGAGGAGACCAACGGCATTGTCACGTTAGTTCCCCTCAATGTGACCTTAGGACGAAAAGATAAGTTGCTCTCGATTGATATGGGAGTGGGTGGTGCGCTGCTGACCGACAACAAATTCGGCCAACAGAAGTTCGGTGGAGCGTTCCAGTTTGTGTGGACCTTCGGTGTCACGAGCCGACTCGCCGGTCCACTGGGCCTCGGTTATCACTTTCAACATTATTCTGATGCTACACTCTACGGTTCAGACAGTCGCGGCGTCGACCTGCATCTCTTTGAACTCATCTATTGGTTCGAGCCGCGGAAGTAGGACAGGATTCCAGCCCCCCATCACTTACGTGGCTGTATCCTCCTGGCAAGTCCTGATTCAATCTCCTGAATCTACCGCATGATGATTTTTCTCTAATTCGCCTTCCAGCCCTTCACATTCCCCAAAACCTTCTTGGTAGAATGAATGCAGCCTCGCCTCTTTCAACGGAGGACACTATGTGGGGCAAGGGGTGGTTCTCACAACGGTTTTTTCTCGGTATCTTCCTCTTGATCATCGGGTTCGGTACAGCTGTTTCTGCCAGGGCTGAGTGGTATGTGGCCGGGCAGGTCGGCGCGAATTTCGCGGATGCATTGCGCGATGTCGAAGGAACTGGACCGTTGGGCGGTTTGGTCGCTCCCGATTTCGATTTGAAGAACAGCGTAGCCGCTGGAGGGAAGATAGGGGTCTTCCCTTTTCATGGCCCACTAGGTTTGGAGGTGGATGCTTTCCACAGTAGCCCCCATGTGAAGAACCTTGATGAGATTCCCGGGATCCACCTTGCGGTGACGAATATCGGTGTGAACCTCCTGCTTCGCTACCCTGGCAAGACGTTCCAACCTTATGCCGGAATTGGTCCTGCGATACTCGTTGCCCGGCTCAGTAACTCGGCCACGACCCAAGATGATACGGATGTGGCGGTCGGATTAAATATTCCGGTCGGCATTCGGGCATTCGTTCATCCGAAGGTGGCCCTCTTCACCGAATACAAGTACACAGAAGCGAAATTAGAGTTCAACGGTGCGTTTGGCACAGCCGGCGGTTTTGATAGCACCTACCGTGCGCACCAACTGTTCTTAGGAGTGTCGTACCATTTTTGAAAACGGGGTGGACCGTTGAGACGATTGATGCTATCCGTTTCAGGGGGATTTCCCGGGAGGGCTCTCCGGCGAAGGCCCCTATGTAGTCTCTCAACCAGAAACAGTAGATTAGCTGGGTTTGCGAGCGCAGGGATCAGTGCCCTTCGTTGACAGGCCGTTGAAGGCTATGGTACCGTCCACCAATTTGTAAGCCTCATATAGAGGCGCCCACACCTCGCTCCGGCCTTGGGCCGGGGCCTTTGTCCAGGAGGATTCCGCATGGAGCACTACGAGTCTCTATTTATTATTCGTCCGTCCATCACCGACGAAGAAACGAACGCCTTAATTGACAAGATGAAGGCGGTTGCCGAGAAGACCGGCGCACAGTTTATCAAGTCGGAAAATTGGGGCCGAAAGAAGTTGGCTTATGAAGTCCGGCGGGAACGCAAGGGCACCTATGTCTATTTCTACTTCAAGGCGCCGAACAACACGGTCGGCGAATTAGAGCGCTCCTATCGGTTGGAGGACAATATCATCAAGTTCCTCACTGTCCACCTTGAGAAGGAATTGGTGCCACGTAGGGCTGCGGAGCCGGCCGCTGAGGAGTTGACCGGTGGCCGGGTTTAACAAAGTTATTTTGATCGGGAATCTCACCCGCAATCCAGAACTTCGGTACACGCCAAATGGGACTCCCGTCGCGTCTCTGGGATTGGCGGTGAGTCGCCGGTACAAACAGGGCGATGAGCTGAAAGAAGAAGTCTGTTTTGTCGACGTCGTGGTATTCGGCAAACAGGCAGAGCATTGCGGACAATATCTCAGCAAAGGGAACGGCATCATTGTCGACGGACGATTACAGCAGCGCCGGTGGGAGACGGAAGACGGCCAGAAACGTAGCAAACACGAAGTTGTCGCGCAGACGGTGACGTTTCTGCCTAAGCGAGGAGATGGGGGAGGAGGTGGCGGAGGTGAGACTGCTGCCCACGAGGATCCCAGCTACGACTATGAAGAACCTCAATAACGTGTGAAGAGGGAGAATGGTTATGGAACGTGAACGTGGTGGAAGCGGTGGCGGACGAGGTGATAGCGGTGGTGGCGGAGGCGGACGTTTCTTTCAACGTCGGAGACCCTGTCGTTTCTGTATCGAAAAAGGGCCAATCGATTTCAAGGACGTCGGTCTTTTGAGGAATTTTTTAACAGAACGTGGGCGCATCGTCCCGCGTCGCATCTCCGGGAATTGTTTGGGCCACCAACGTGAATTGACGACCGCGGTGAAACGCGCCCGTCATATCGCACTGATCAGCTTCGCCGAAGAACGGTAAGCGACGATTTTGGGGACGGATATGCAGGTAGGTGCTGCGATGGGATTGCTCACACCGCTGATTGCGGACATCACAGCTGAAGGGCTTTCGTTAGTGGGTGAGGTGACGGCTGAAGAATTGGCCCTCTCCGAATCCGACGCCGTGATCCGTGCTCCGCTCTCCGTGAGTTTGGATCTGACGAACGCTGACGGTATGATCGCCGTAACCGGCGTACTCGAGGGGACGGTGGTTCGGCAATGCGTTCGCTGTTTAAGAGACTACGACGATCCTCTGGCATTCTCAATCCGTACTGCGTTTGCCCATGAAGGGCATGAAACAAAAGGTGTCGGGCGTCATGCGAAGCCAATCGATTTCCGCAAAGGCCGGCTTACGCCGACCACGAAGGAAATAATCGAGGTTGAGGAAGAAGACGAGGGAGACGATCGATACTTTTATCAAGGTGATCATCTTGAGCTCGCACCGATGCTTCGCGAGCACATCATCTTGGCAGCGCCGATGCAGCCGCTCTGCCGGGAAGGCTGTCCAGGGCTGTGTGCGCAATGTGGGAAAGATTTGAACGAGGGACCTTGTGAGTGTCCTGCGGAGCCGCCGGCAACCGGGATTAGGGTAATCCGAGGGACGAAACACTAATCGGTTGACTGGAGGAGCAGGGAAGCTTCACAGGGACCGGCTGTTTGGAGGAAGAACCATGCCAAATCCGAAACATAAACATTCGCGGGCCAGGCGCGATAAGCGACGCACGCAAAAATTGCGGGTGACACCACCCGGCATGTCGGTCTGCCCGCAATGTCACGAGCTCAAGCTGCCGCATTACACCTGTTTGAACTGCGGCACCTATAAGGGCAAGGCGGTCATTCAGGTCGAGGAAGTTTAGCAAGAGTGTCTCAAGTCGTCCGACTGTCCGACGTTTGGGTCGGGCTGTCGGACCAGCACAAAACGGTTTTCACCAACTCTGTTGCGTCCTTGACCGTACTTCTCTAAAATTCCACAGTATTCCAACCTGTTAGATGGTCCTTCCGCTTGATGAAGGAAGGGGACTCCAGCAAAGCATGACAATGTCACGGATGAAGATTGCGCTCGATGCGATGGGTGGCGACCACGGTCCAGTTCCCTGTATCGAGGGTGCCCTCAAAGCGGCGCAGGAGTTGAATGTCGACGTGATCTTGGTCGGCGACGAGAAGGTGCTGTCCCACGAATGTCATCGACTGGGTTGCACGGATGGTCGGCTTACGATCAAGCACGCACCGCAGGTGGTGGGGATGCATGAGTCGCCAGCCGCCGTGGCCAGAAAGAAGCGGGATTCCTCGATCTGGATTGCGACGGAATTGGTGAAGAGCGGTGATGCCAGTGCTGTCGTAAGTCCTGGAAACACAGGCGCCAGCATGGTGGCGGCGTTCTTCGTCCTTGGATTGATCAAGGGTGTTGAGCGGCCGGCCATTGCAACGAGTCTGCCGACGCTCACCGGCGAAGCGATTATGTTGGACGTCGGCGCCAATGTGGATTGTACAGCCCAGCATCTCGCCCAGTTTGCCATCATGGGTAACGAATATGGTCAGCAACTGTTCAAAAAACCGAATCCGCGTGTCGGGCTTTTAAGCATCGGGGAAGAGGACAGCAAGGGTAATGAAGTCACAAAGGAAGCCTTCAGGCTCTTGAAGAACAGCGGGTTGAACTTCATCGGTAACGTCGAGGGCCGTGATGTCTACAGTGGTAATGCGGACATCGTCGTCTGTGACGGATTCATCGGGAACGTGGCCTTAAAGATTTCGGAGGGTGTTGCAGATACCATCAAGAAATTGCTGATCAAAGAAATCTCAGGGTCTTTCTTTGGACGATTGGCCTATCCGCTGATCGCCTCGCCACTACGTAATCTGAAACGCCGCATCGACTATGCAGAATTCGGCGGAGCGCCGCTTCTTGGCGTCAACGGGATTACCATGATCTGCCACGGCCGTTCCTCGGCGAAAGCAATCAAGAATGCAATTCGCCGGGCCAAGAATTTGGCTGAAAGCCACGTTGATCAATTGATTCAACGCGACATCGAAGAAAGTCACGTGCAGAGCCGTCCGGCGGAGGGGTCGTCCGCATGAGGGCCCGTATCACAGGCACGGGAGCCTATGCGCCATCCAGAGTCCTGGCCAATAGCGATCTTGAGAAAATGGTTGCGACCTCGGATGAGTGGATCACCGAGCGCACGGGGATTCGGGAACGTCGCATCGCCGGCAGCGGAGAAGCTTGCTCCGATCTAGCGTTGAAAGCGGCGCAGCGTGCCCTCGATGCGGGCAAAATCGGTGCGGCCGATCTCGACATGATCCTGCTTGCGACCTGTACCGGCGATTATCCACTGCCGGCAACTGCCTGTTTGATTCAACATCAATTGGGCGCGACACGTGCCGCCGCCTGCGATCTCTCCGCAGCATGCTGCGGGTTTGTGTATGCGCTTTCGGTTGCGGATGCCTATGTCAGAACAGGTATGAAGCATGTGTTGGTGATCGGGTCGGAAGTCATGTCGGCCATCACGGATTGGACCGATCGCAACACGTGCATATTGTTCGGCGACGGAGCCGGTGCTGCAGTTGTTAGTGCGAGCGAAGGGGATCGCGGCATTCTTTCGACGCAACTGAAGTCCGATGGCGCACTCTGGGAATTGATTGCTGTGCCGGGGGGTGGGTCGCGAATGCCGCCGTCTGAAAAAGTGATTGCCGAGAAGTTGAACTGTATTAAGATGAAGGGCAATGAAACGTTCAAAGTTGCGGT